>CAZBPU010000221.1:0-2512 GCA_964493845.1 uncultured Sulfurospirillum sp. | reverse complement strand
TAACAGCCCCACCAAGTCCATCACGACCAGTTTTGCTTCCAACATAAACAACAGGATTACCTACACCCTCAGCTAATCCATAAAAAATTTCATCAGTTTTTGCAAGTCCTAAAGTAAAAGCATTAACCAAAATATTACCATTGTAACTCTCATCAAAAGATGTTTCACCACCAATAGTAGGAACACCCATACAGTTGCCATAATCACCAATCCCAGCGACAACACCACGAACTAAATATCTTTGATGTTTTGATATATCATCACTATTTGTAATATTTCCAAATCTAAGTGAGTTCATATTCGCAACAGGTCTTGCACCCATAGTAAATACATCTCTTAAAATTCCACCAACTCCAGTAGCAGCACCTTGATAAGGCTCTATAAAACTAGGATGATTATGACTCTCCATCTTAAATACAGCTGCCATTCCATCACCAATGTCTATAACACCAGCATTCTCACCAGGACCTTGAATAACCCATGGAGCCTTTGTTGGAAAACCATTTAGATATTTTTTACTCGACTTATATGAACAATGCTCACTCCACATAGATGAAAAGATACTAAGTTCCAAATCATTTGGTTCGCGACCCATAATTTTTAGTATATTTTGATACTCATCTTCTGAAATCTTATATTTTTTTAAAACTTCTTCTAAATTTTCCATGAATTTTAACCCTATTTAATAATATGATACTATTTTACTAAAAAAGTGCTAAATAAGTATTTAAACTGAATTATTTGTTAAATTTTATAGTATAATTCTCTCTACAAAAAAATAGGAAGTTTAAATGGAAATTGAAACAATAAAAAAGATGGAAAAAGTCGCTATTAAGTCTAGTATATTGGATTTTAGAAGACTTGGAATTTCTCTTCTTTTTATGGTAGCTGTATTGATATACAACTATGTAAACTCTGGTGGTATACCAAATAATATATTCTTAGCAATAGCTGCACTATTTGGTGCCTATATGGCTATGAATATTGGAGCAAATGATGTAGCAAACAATGTTGGTCCTGCTGTTGGCTCAAAAGCTCTTACAATGAGTGGTGCCATCGCAATAGCTGCCATATTTGAAGCTAGTGGAGCTTTAATAGCTGGTGGAGATGTTGTAAAAACAATAAAAAAAGGAATCATAGATATAGCCGCATTTGGCGGCAATACAGACTCATTTATATGGGCAATGATGGCTGCTCTCCTCTCAGCTGCATTATGGCTTAACTTTGCAACTGTTGTAAAAGCACCAGTTTCTACTACACACTCCATTGTTGGTGGTGTTATGGGTGCGGGAATAGCTGCAGCTGGTTTTAGCATAGTCTCATGGGGAACAATGAGTAAGATTGCAGCTTCATGGGTAATTTCACCAGTTCTTGGTGGTATCATTGCTGCTCTATTTTTATTTGCTATTAAGCGTACTATAGTATATAAGGAAGATAAAATAAAAGCTGCAAAAACATGGGTACCAATCTTTGTCGCTATCATGTCATGGGCATTTGTAACTTACTTAACTCTAAAAGGATTAAAAAAAGTTTGGCCTCATATCGTAGATATATTTACATTTTTACCAGATACTAGTAAACCTACATTTTTAACTGCTTCCACATTAGGAATAATTATTGCTATACTTGTCTATATTGCAGTTAAAAATAGAATGAAAAATAGTAAAAAAGATATTGAAAATAGTAGAAATGGTGTCAATATACTCTTTACTATACCACTTATTTTTTCTGCAGCTCTTCTAAGTTTTGCCCACGGAGCAAATGATGTGGCAAATGCAATTGGTCCACTAGCTGCTATCAATGATGCTGTTATGACAGGTGGTATTTCATCAAAAGCTGGTATTCCTCTTTGGGTTATGGGTGTTGGCGCTATTGGTATAGCTATTGGACTTGCCCTGTATGGCCCTAAACTTATAAAAACTGTTGGCTCAGAGATAACCGAACTTGACCAAATGAGAGCCTTTTCTATTGCTATGGCAGCTTCTATTACTGTTATCATTGCTTCTCAGCTTGGTTTACCTGTAAGTTCTACTCACATTGCAATTGGTGGTATATTTGGTGTTGGTTTTTTAAGAGAATATCTTGATAAAGTAAATTTATCAGATATAATAAAAGAAGATAAGAAAAACTTACTTGAGCAAAAGCGTATCTTAAAAGGCTATGCAAAAGAGCTGAAAAAAATGGAGAAAAAAACTGAAAAAAAGAAAAAAGATTATCAAAGAATTGCAAAACTGTACTCACTGCTTGAAGAAGAGTCAGAGGCAGTTAAAGAAGCAAAAAAACAACTAAAAACTGATAAAAAAGTTCAATATGTAAAGAGAGATGCTCTTAAGAAAATTGTTGCTGCATGGATTATAACAGTTCCTGCAGCTGCTCTAATATCAGCAATGATATACTATATGATAAGAGGTATGGTACTTTAAAAGCTATCTACATGTAACACTATTTTTATGTGTTACATGTAGACCTACTTACCTAAACAAAAACTCCCAAACATTTTATCAAGTATCTC
>CAZBPU010000220.1:0-2536 GCA_964493845.1 uncultured Sulfurospirillum sp. | reverse complement strand
TATGCTTCAACTGTGTTCATGTCTGTTAAAAGTTTGTCAGACTCTACAAATGTTACATGATAACCCTCTGGAGCAGTTCCAGTAGTTCCATCAGGTAGTTTGTAGTTTCTCTCAGCATGATGTCTGATTTCAAGTGTTCCAAGACCACTAATTTTAATCCCTTTACCTGCTACAAGTGCATTGTAAAGAAGATCGTTTTGAGTGTCCATAATTTTGTCAACTAAAGTTTTAGTAACTTTTACACCATCAGCATCTAATGCAGCCCATACAGCTTCTCGCTGCTCTTTTTCGTTTAAAGTGTCTAATGCAGTCATTGCATCTCCTTATTTTAAAAAATTGTTTTACAGCTAAGCCAACCTGCAAAGCAGGAAAGTAACTACCTATTTAAACTAAGTAGTTCTATCTTTTGCTTGTGTTTTTTGAGTGCTACTTCAAAATACTCAAGCCACTCTCTAACTGGTAATAGCCTTTGCTCATTTACCGATAGAAAAAAGAACTCAGTTACCAAACTATATGCTTCTAGTCTAGTAGTTCTATCTCCTCCGAGTCGAACAAAAAAGACTGCTGAACCTCATTGATAAGTTGAGCATCGCAACGACTTAGCTTTTTAGCTTCATCAACTATAATTCCACAAGATACAGCTATCTCATCATAAACAGATGGGTTCTTTTGTTTTAAAAGTTGCTCATCATCAACACCGTTTAGCTCATGAACCGTAACAACAGTTACATCTTTTTCAACACCTCTAACTCTTGCTTTTTTCTTCTCTCCAAACGGATAAACTCTACTTAAAACTACTGTTTTACTCTCATAATTTACATTTGCTTTACTCATCTAATCTCCCTTATATGTTGTTGTTAAAGTCTGGTGCAGTATCAATACCACCTAAGATACATTTGTAAGGCTCTCTGTTATAAATAATCGCAGGAATATTATCAACAACCTCACTATACATATCTACACGAATTTCAAAAGTTCTCTTAACTGCATCGCCCTCTTTTATCTCGCCACTCATCTTTTTAAGTTGCCCTTGACAAGTTACAAGATACGGTTTATCTTCCCCATCTCTTCTAAGATTTCCTCTTAAAACAAAAGGTAAACCACTTGCGATATGTGTTACAAACTCAGCACCAAGATTATATGCTTCAAGAGTCATATATGGTTGTTTAACTATTCCTGTGCTTTGCTCATTAACTTGCTCAAATTCAAACTCTGGACTTTTAGTTCCATCGCCTGTATATCCAAAAGTGCTTTTTCCACCAATCAAGATAGATAAACCAGTAAGTATCTGTGAGTCTGCACCCAATCCATTTTTAGTCATTTTTCAATTCCCCCTTAGTTTGTTTCAATAGTGTAATATTCACTAGTTGCATAAGCCTGTAAAACAATAGTTCTAACACCAACATTGTTACTCGCTTTGTAGTCAAGATATAAAATACCTGCACTAATATCAGTCGCAGTATTTCTATCACTCCACCAAACATCAAACCCAACAGTTGCACCTGCTTTTTTACTTTTTAGTAAAAATGCTTCAATATCAGCACGAGCTAAATCTAACACTTGAGTTACTGGTCTATGCTTAT
Source organism: uncultured Sulfurospirillum sp. (assembly GCA_964493845.1). Taxonomy (GTDB): domain Bacteria; phylum Campylobacterota; class Campylobacteria; order Campylobacterales; family Sulfurospirillaceae; genus Sulfurospirillum_A. The sequence goes on along the minus strand of CAZBPU010000220.1, from coordinate 953 downwards.
GTTTAACAAGAGCCAACTGACACTCTTCATTGATTAAGTCAAAGTATCTCATAGTCTCCAACTTGTTAAACCTCTCATCATCGCTTGGAGTCTCAAAGTTATATAAGATATTTCCCATAACTTCATCATTGATACAAAGACAACCACCTGCATTAGTTATGATATTCACATCACAAGTATCTTCTCCCTCTTGGTAAAAAAGAGGAACAACACAATCGCCCATATTGAATATAGCTCTGTTTGCATGGTCAAAACACGGACCGAAACCACCATCATATTTAGCATCCCAAAAAGCGATATGACCTGCGATGATTGCACTATATGGTTTTTCGATATAAGCATTGTCAAAAGTTGACCAAACTTTTCTATAAAACGGAGCTATAAGGTATCTATCACTTGCTAACTCCATAAGAGCAGTTAAAGCCTCAGATACATTTCTAGCATTTAAGTTCGCAACACCAATAGTCTTAGAACCTACCAAATAGCTAGTTAGTGCATCAAGCACAGTTTCATCATGAGTAAACCAACCCACAAGTGGAAGTCTTACTTTTGTAGCATGAACAGTTTTTGCCAACTTCAAGTTATCAAGAGCAGTTAAGATTTTTGTTTTAATCTCATCATTGCCGTAAAAGTCAAAATGACTATTTGCCGACTCTTCCTCAGTTAGCTCTACTAAAGAGATAATAATAGGACTCTTAACATTTTGCATTTTAATATCGTAAAGATCTTCTCTCAAAGTTCCAACACTATCTTTAAACACTTCAAGTGCTTCCTCTGCATCACTAAATCTTAAAAGACCTGCTTTGCTTTCATCAGCAAGTGCTGCTTTTATCTCATCACTTACATTTACTAAAAATGCAGTTCCAACCACACCGATTACAGTTGTAGATGTTATAACAACTGGTGTAGCACTTATGTTTTGAACATCATTAACTTTAATTCCACCCATTTTC
>CAZBPU010000219.1:0-2544 GCA_964493845.1 uncultured Sulfurospirillum sp. | reverse complement strand
GCATATCTTGATGCTCTTAGTATAAAAACAAATGCTAAAGCACAGTATGAAAAAGCTTTAAACGATTTACAGATTGCTTATGCTTCATACTATTTCTACTCAAATAAAAACATAAAGGAATATATAAAATGAAAAAAACAAAATTAATAACCAGAATTATTAGTACAACCGTATTGTTGACAGCAACAGCAGTTTTTGCAGGTGGACCGCCTGCTGGTGCTCATAAGATGCCAACACCAAAGGCAGATATTTATGTAGTTCCAACTCCTACGGTTTTACCTATTACACTAAAGTATCCAGCAACTATAGAAGCTTACAATGAAGTTCAAGTTGTTGCTAGAGTTTTAGGCACTTTGGAGAACAAATATTTTACTGAAGGGCAAAAAGTAAATAAAGGTGATCTTCTGTATTCAATAGAAGATGATGTATATAAGGCACAAGTTGAAGCTGCTCAGGCATCTTTGCAGATGGGTAAAGCTAACTTAGATAATGCAACTAGAAACTGGAAAAGAGTTAAAAAACTATTTTCTCAAAAAGCAATATCTCAAGAAAAAAGGGATAATGCACTCTCTGCTTATGAACAAAGCTTGGCAAGTGTTGCTTTAGCAGAGGCACAGTTAAAACAAGCAAAGATAAATCTTAAATATACAAAAGTAAAAGCGCCGATTAGTGGCGTCACTGGGTTGAAACAGGTCAATATCGGTGATTTGGTATCTTATAGCCCTCCAAGCAAACTTGTACGAATAACACAAAACGATAAAGTATATGTAGAATTTTCTGCTCCTATGAGTGATTATAAAAAAATAAAAAATCATATTTGGAATATCAAAGATGCAAATCAAATAAAAGTCTCTTTAGAGATAGATGGCAAAATGTATAAACAAACTGGAGTTGTTGATTTTGTAGATGTAAACACAAACAATCAAACAGCTATAGTAAAAATGAGAGCAGTTATCGACAACAAAGATGGCTATCTTATGCCAGGTCAATTTGTTAGAGTAATTACAAACAATATCGTCCAAAACAATGTAATAACTATACCACAAAAAGCAGTACTTCAAAATCCTTTAGGAACTATAGTTTTTATAGAAAACCATGGTCATGTTGATGTTCGTCCTGTTATGCTTGGTAATGTAAGCGGAGATAAATTTGTAGTGGCTGGAGGACCACTTAAAAGTGGAGATAGAGTGATAGTAAATAACTTTTTTAGACTTAAACCAGGTGGTGAAGTTGTTGCTGATAAGATTATAAATAAACAAGGAAAATAGATGTTTTCTAAATTTTTTATAAACAGACCTATTTTTGCTACTGTTGTATCATTGATAATCATCATTGCCGGTGTTGTTTCGATAAAATTACTCCCTATAAAAGAGTATCCAGCTGTTGTCCCTCCTCAAATAATGGTGCAAGCAGTCTATCCAGGAGCAGATGCAAAAACTTTAGCAAAAACGGTTTCAACCACGCTTGAAGAGTCAATCAATGGTGTTAAAAATATGACATATATGACTTCAACTTCTTCTCCTAGTGGAATACTTACACTTAGTGTATTTTTTGAGATAGGAACAGATGTTAACCAAGCAAAAGTTGATGTAAATAATAGAGTTCAACTTGCCATGAGTAAGCTTCCAGTTGAAGTACAAAGACAAGGGATAAAAGTACAAGAGAGGTCGCCAGATATCTTAAAAGTTTTTGCTTTTAGTTCTAAAGATCAAAAGCACGATACACTATTTATCTCTAACTATTTATCAATAAATGTTATGGACGACCTTAAAAGAATCAAAGGTGTTGGTGAAGCTATGATATTTGGTGAAAAAAACTATAGCATAAGAGTGTGGATAGATCCACAAAAGCTATCATTTTTTCATCTGACATCTACTGATGTAACAAATGCCATAAGATCTCAAAACAATCAATACGCAGCAGGTAGTATAGGAGCTGAGCCGATAAAAGAGGTTAAACCCTTTACTTACAATGTAACTACAAGCGGTAGATTTAAAACAACAAAAGAGTTTGAAAATATTATCATAAGATCAAATCCAGATGGAAGTACGCTAAGACTTAAAGATATAGCAAGAGTTGAATTAGGTTCAAATCAGAACAATACTAATGGAAAATATAACAGAAAGCCTATGATGCCTGTTGGGATATTTTTGTCTCCTGGAGCAAATGCTTTAGATGTCTCAAAAGAGGTAGACGATACTCTTAAAAAGTTATCTAAAAAATTTCCATCAGATTTACAATACAATGTTCCTTACGATGCCACTTTATTCGTAAATGCATCTATCGAGGAGGTTATTGTAACCCTTTTTGAAGCTATTGGTTTTGTAATCATTTTAATATATCTATTTTTAGGTAATCTAAGGGCAACTATCATCCCTGTTCTTGCTATTCCTGTGTCTATCATAGGTACTTTTGCAGGGCTTTATGCAGCTGGTTTTTCTATAAACCTTTTAACACTTTTTGGTCTTATTTTGGCTATCGGGCTTGTGGTTGATGATGCTATTATCGTTATAGAAAATGTTGAGAGGATTTTAAGAACTAAGA
>CAZBPU010000218.1:0-2545 GCA_964493845.1 uncultured Sulfurospirillum sp. | reverse complement strand
TGATACCTGTTCCAAATGTCAATGCCCAAGCCATTTCACGGCTTCCCATACATTGTGAATATGCTGGAACTGTTATATTTGGAGTTCCAAGTGCTGCACTAAACATATGTACATACTGCTCACCTGTTCCATGCATAAAAGTTGCTAAAGTTTCTGGTCCATGTTTTTTTACAAGTGGATTAAGTTTATCAAATACATATTGATATGCCTCTTCCCAGCTTACTTTTTTAAACTTGCCCTCACCTCTTTTTCCAGTTCTTATAAGTGGAGATTGTATACGGTCTGGATCATAAGTAGACTGAATTCCAGCATTTCCTTTAGCACATATATGCCCTCTATTATTTGGGTTTAGTTTATTTCCTTCAAGTTTATGGATTATACCATCTCTTGTGTAAACATCTACACCACAATTCCAAAAACACATTTCACAGAAGCTTGGAGAGTGTACTCCTCTATCATATTTTAAAAATCTAGCACCTCTTACTGCTTCTTTATTTGCATTCGCTTTTAGTGGAGAAGGAAGTCCTGTCATACCTGCAGTTGCAGCTATACCACTAGCACCAGCAAGTTTTAAAAATCCTCTTCTATTTATATTATGTCTACTCATTAGTGTGTCTCCTCTTCTAAATCAATATACTTCTCACCTAAAAAGAAAACCAACCCAGCAACACCAAGTCCACCTATAAAAATAGATAACTCACTAGCTGATACTTGATAAGTATGTAAAATAAAATCCATATGAGTATGAGGACGTGACAATAATTGCCCTCCAATTATAGTATCAAACCTAGAAAAGAACATTCCTATTACCATAAATATACCAGCAGATGCAGATAAAAATGGTGATTTAAAACCCCCCATTACCAATAAAATAATAGGTAATATAATACCTAAACCAATTTCTAAGTAATAAAAATTAAAAGCTAAAGGACCATCTCCAACAAAAAGTAACATTGTTTTAGCAAGTTCACTTTGTGCACCATATGTGTTTAAAAGAACATTCCATGTATTGACAAAAAACATTAAACATAAACCTAAAAACAACATCTTACTAAGAGCCATAACATTTATCTTAAGTTTATCACCTCTACCACTCATAAATATCATAATAAGCACTATAGCAGCTCCTGCTGTGGTTGCTGAAATGATAAAAAATAGTGAGAAAGATGTACTATGCCAAAGTGGCCTAGTTGCATTAGATGCAAAAACGAAAGCTAAGGTAGAATAAGCAATTACACCTAAAAACAGTCCAATTAATGAAGCAAAAAAAGCAGATTCATGTTTTTTACTCACTAAAAAATATACTTCTATAGCTAAAAGTGGCAACTCTATCATGTAAAGTGTAACCATCCACCATATTGGTGATGTTATTTCAAAATTCATATAATATTTTAACAGTCTTAATGTCTGTAGCTGATAAGGTCCTGCCAATTCCCAAAAAATGATGAAAAAAGCCCCAACTAAAGCAGCAAGTGAAACGAGAGCTACTCTTTTGCTCATAACATGAAAAGCATCTACTTTAAAAACATGTGCTAATGAACCTACTATAGCTGTTCCAGCACTAATACCCACTAAAAATGAATAACCTATAATCAATATGCCCCAAGGCACCTCTCTACTTATACCATAAGCTGCTTCTTGTCCATCTAAAAAGACATTGTACATCCCATATATACTTAAAGCCGCTACAAGAAAAGAAAAAACCAACCAAATACTCATGGGTTTCTTTTGTGTTATACTTGCACTCATACTTCCTCCTTTAAAGAGTTTATTATTTGTTGTGCGGTATCTATTGCATACTTAAAATACTTGATTTTAGAAGCATTATCTAAAGAATTTGCAAAATCATTTAACCAAGATAAAAACCTGATAAATTCATTAATCTCTTTAAATTTTTTCTCTTCAAGTAAAATAGCAACAAATACCAACATTAAAGATATATGATCAACTGGCTTTTCAACTAAAGTCTCATCAAACGTATATCCACATTTTTTATAAAAATTTTTTATTTTTGAAGTTGACAATCCTGACATCTTTCCATCAAGCCACCAAGAAGCGTACGGAACACACTTTAGTTTAGTAGCACTCATGGAAAATATAGATATATATTCAGATTCTATATACTCTAAATCAAACTCTTCGAAAGAGTAATTTAAAAGTAATTTTAACTCATCTAATTTTTCTATATAAGTCTCATCAGGATAATCCAAGATATCTGCACATAAATAGAGTACAGATATCTTCTCTTCAGTTGATAGGTTTTTCACACCTATTTTTTATCAAGTTTTCTTTTTGGCCATCTTGTATAATCAGCCATAGAACCAGCATATACTCTGTTGTCTCCATCTTTCATACCAATTATATACTTTTGAACAAACCATCCACCTGCAGCAAGATGCCCTGTATTACAATACCAAATAACTGGTTTATTTGGATCTATTCCAGCTTTTTTATACTCTGCTAATACTTGTGCTTTATCTCCAACATAGTAAACACCATCTTTTTTAGCAGCAAGAACTTTTATATGCATAGCTTTTGCACCTGG
>CAZBPU010000217.1:0-2604 GCA_964493845.1 uncultured Sulfurospirillum sp. | reverse complement strand
TTTAAGGCTTCTTTTAAAGTTATCATCTACTGCACCTTTTTCAATTTTACTAAAACAATACTCACTATAGAGAGTGCAACTATCACGCCTATGGTTGTAAGTATAAAGCTCATACTAACTGGTTCTGAAAAACTAGGCATTTATAACCTCATCACACCTTTTACAAAGTCCATCTTCTTTATCTGCTTTAAATTTCCAACATCTTGGACACTTATGAGCAGTTGCTTTTACAATTTTAAATTTGTCTTCACCAATCTCAAAGCTTCCCATCTCTTCACCACTTGCACTTGCAACAACTGAACTACAGGTAAACCAATCTTCTGTGTCAGTTGAATCCATATTTAGTAGTATTTCTGAAGTAGTTACTAAATCAAGCTCTAAAGTTGATTTAATAATTTTCTCTTTTTTCATACCATCTATTATCTCAAAAAACTTCTCTCTTGCTTCCATCATATACTTAGAATCGAACTCTACTTCAACTTCATCCATAGAACTATAAGTCATGTCAAAAACATCATCTAAATCTTCTTTTATAATTTTTGGAGCATATTCTAAAATCTCATCAACTGTATAAGTCAAAGTTGGAGCGATAAGTGCTAAAAGACGTCTTGTTATAAGTGCTGTTGCACTTTGTGCAGAGAGTCTTATATCTTCGTCTTTACCGTTACAATAAAGTCTATCTTTAGAAATATCAAGATAAATTCCACTAAGCTCTACAGTTATAAAGTGACTTAAAGTTGAAAAGCCTTTAGAAAAATCATAATCTCTAAAGTTTTTCTCTACCTCATCAAATACTTTTTTAGAGTGATTTAGTATCCATTTATCTAACACTCCCATTTTATCATATGGAAGTATCTTTTCAAGTCCTTCACAATTTGCAAGTAAAAATCTACATGTATTTCTGATTTTTCTATACTGTTCACTTACTTGCTTTAAAATTCCATCACTTATCTTCAAGTCAGTTGTATACTCACTAACAGCTACCCAAAGACGAAGTATCTCTACACCATACTGTTTAGATATCTTCTCTGGTGCAATTACATTTCCCTTAGATTTACTCATCTTTTCACCCTTAGCATCAACAGTAAATCCATGAGTTAGCACCTTTTCATAAGGAGCAATCCCACGAGCTGCAGTTGAAACTAGGAGCGAGCTTTGAAACCAACCACGATGTTGATCACTGCCTTCTAGATACATACTAGCTGGATATGAACCACTATCATACTCTCGTGATTCTAGTACAGCTTTCCAAGTACTACCACTATCAAACCAAACATCTAAAATATCCATTACTTTTTCAAGATTTTCAGGGTTATATCCACTTCCCGGATAGAGTAAATCTTTTATATCCATGCTCCACCAAGCATCAGCACCACGCTGTTCAAAAATCATCGCTATGTAGTTTAATACTTTCTCATCAAAAATAGGCTCGCCAGTTGTTTTATCTCTAAAAAATGCGATAGGAACTCCCCAATCACGTTGACGTGATATACACCAATCTGGACGATTTTCTATCATTGTTCCAAGACGGTTGATTCCACTCTCAGGGTAAAATTTCACTTTAGATAAGTTCTCTTTTGCCATCTCTCTTAAAGTATCTCTACCCTCTTTTTTCTCATCCATAGAGATAAACCACTGTCTAGTAGCTCGATAAATCACGGGCTTATGAGTTCTCCAACAAAATGGATATGAGTGAGTAAACTTTGAACACTTAAGAAGACTATCACCAAGAAGCTCTAAAATTCTCTCATTTGCTTTAAATATATGCTCATTTACAAAACTCTCAGGCTCTGGCAAAAGTCCTTCTCTTACAACTGTCTGGTCATAACAACCTCTCTCATCAACAGGCATTATAACTTCTATATCATACTTCAAACCAACACGATAATCATCCTCACCATGTCCAGGAGCGGTGTGAACACAACCACTTCCACCATCCATAGTTACATGATCACCAAGAATAAGAAGAGAATCCCTTCCATTTAGTGGACTTGTTGCTTTTAAGTTTTCTAATATAGTAGCTTTAAAAGTCTTTACTATCTCACCTTTTAATACTTCTTGTTCTAGTAAACTCTCATGAAGTGCACGTGCTACTATAAAACCATCAGTAGTTAAAACATAATCTTCTTCAGGATTAAAACTTATAGCCATATTTGCAGGAAGTGTCCAAGGAGTTGTTGTCCAAATTATTACCTTTGCATCTTCTACTTCTAAAACTTTTAAAGCTTCATCTTGAAGAGCATACGCAACATAAATAGAGTAATCCTCTTTATCTTCATACTCAACTTCTGCTTCTGCTAGTGCAGTTCGTGCAGCCCATGACCAATAAACGGGCTTACTTCTTTCTAAAAGTAATCCTTTTTTTGCAACTTCACAAAGTGCTCTGTATATATCTGCTTCAAATTCAAACTTCATAGTCATATATGGATTTTTCCAATCACCTATAACTCCAAGAGATTTAAACTCTTCTCTTTGAATATCAATAAACTTTCTAGCATGCTCACGGCAAAGCTCTCTAAACTCACTTTTTGGCATACTCTCTTTTTTGTTTTTTCCTATCTTCTTCTCAACTTGTTGCTCGATTGGAAGTCCATGACAATCCCA
>CAZBPU010000216.1:0-2701 GCA_964493845.1 uncultured Sulfurospirillum sp. | reverse complement strand
GTATACAAAGTAACTCTGACCGTATCGATACTATAGCAAATACTTCAGGAGAAAGTGTAAAAGAGTTTCAATCACTTCTAAATGAGTTTAACATAGGTGCCAACTCCACAGCTGACATTTCACGTAAATTTGAAAATAGTATTTTTGTAACCTTGGCAAAAATTGACCACATTATATATAAAGCAAAATCATACTCAGCAGTTCTAAACGAAAACATAAATGATAAATTCCCTTCAAAAGAGGAGTGTCGTTTAGGACAATGGTACTCACAAGGTGAAGGTAAAAAAAGATTTGAATGTAAAAAGGTATATCCGCTTATTGATAAGCCACATCAAATTGTACACCAAACAGTTCATGACAATATGGAAATTGTAGCAGAAGGTGGTGGTTTCCAAGTTCATGAAGTTGAACCAATAGTAGAAAACTTTAAAATTATGGAAAAGGCTAGTGCAGAACTATTTACACTACTTAATGAATTGACTAAAGAAGACTCTTCTTGTGAAAAAGAGACAAAGGCTTAAAAAAGTTTTGAACTTTTTTATCAGTTATAAACCCTACATTGTAAGGATGTAGGGTATCTACTGTTTTAAACTCAAGAACTGATGGCAATGATTTTTTAATCTCTTTTGCCATAGCTCCAAACAAAATCAACTCTATACCTCTACCTTGAAGTCTACTTAATAAGCGTTGCATAAATACTCTGAACTCTTTAATATGCATTTTTGTATCTTCTTTACATGTAAAAATTAAAGCCGTATTTAGAAGAAGTACTCCATTCTTTTCAAAATTTAGCCTAAGTTCATCTATAGTATCTATAAAGTTAGACTTATTAAGTTTACTAATAGCTTCTTGGCTTACATCATTTTTTGTTAAATAACCTTCACTTAATAGTAACATTTTGAGAAAATTTCTCAAACTTGTTGCTTTATTTACCTCTTTTGAAAAACCTTTATTACTAAAAATTGTCTTAACATTTGCATCTATAAAAGCATATCCACTAGCACTTTCATATCTTGGATATGGATCTTGACCAAATAAAATGTATTTTGTATTTTTAAGAGAGAGTGTATGAAATGCATTTAAAAAGTTATCGAATGTAGGGAAATACCCCTCATTTTTTTCTATAAACTCTTGGTATTTTGGTGATAATCCTGCATAAGCATACTCTATTATCTCTTGCCAAGAAGAGTCTACATTAAATAACATTATTTTAAATTTGCTAACTTTAAAACTAAATCTACTTCACCAATCCCAATACGTAAATCTTTTGCAATAAGGGCTTCACTTTTCCCTTGACTATACTGAGCAATAATTAATTTTTCATTTGAAATATTTGCATTTTTAGGGATGTAATTTATCTCATTTCTTCTCTCTTCTATCTTATCAATTCTCTCTACTTGCTCATCTTGAAAACTTTGCATTACATTTTCTATCTCTCTCATAGATTCTATAAGAGGATAAACACTCTGCTGTACTTGATCTTTGACTCTGCTTTCAAGTGTTGCTTCCATCTCATCCATAAACTTATCTCTATTTTTTACAAGTTTTAATATCTCTTTTCTAAGAGTATGATTTTGTTGAGATAAATTATCAATACTTTGTTCATATCTTGAAAGTTTTTTACTAGTTTCACTATCTTTTATACTCATCATTATCATAATAATGACTACTAAAGCAATAACACCAATCAACCCTATAAGTTCTATACTAATTTCCATTTTTCTTTGCCCTCATCTCTCTTATCATAACTCTTTCACGTGCTACTACGTAAGCATTCCAATCTGTCTCATCTCTCTCATGAAGAAGTAATATCTTTACTTCATTTTTACTAATTGCCCTAAAATAAATTGGAACTTTTCTCTTAGGAAAAAATGGCATCTCTATGCGTCCGTAGTAATCACAATTAACTTCAAATATATCCTCTTTAACTCTAAAATGTTCATAATTTATAGCATCTATTTCAGCATTTTTGGTAAGTTTTATTAAAGTCTGTTTCTTCCCTTTTATATAATCACTCATCTCATCTACTTTTCTATGAAGTTCTACGATAAGTGTTAACAAAACTTGGTCACTTTCATCAGTATTACCACGAGCTTTCGCAAGCCGTAACCACTCTCCTATGCTATCATCATCAGTAGAACTTAAAGAATCATACTCTCTCTTAAAATCTTCAGAGTCATTATTTATATCAAACTCTATTTTAAGTGGTGCATTTATGTATCTCATTTTAAATCCTATCTATACATATCATAATAAAAAACATTATACCTAAGTATCCATTGAGTGTAAAAAAAGCTCTATCTATCTTTGTAAAATCTTTTATAACTATTTTGTGCTCCATTAAAAGTATAGCTCCACTAAAAAAGACCCCTAGATATGCCCAAAAACCTAATCCTGCCTCAACTACAAAAAGAAGCCAAAACAAGACTGTAAGAGCATGAAAAAGACGAGATATAAAAAACGTTGCTTCTTTGCCATATATAGATGGTATAGAAAACAATCCTTTACTCTTATCGTATTCCATATCTTGCAAAGAATAAAGCAAATCAAATCCAGCAACCCAGAACATAACACCAAGAGCCAATAATACTGACCAAAGTGTTATACTCTGGCTAACAGCAACTACTCCTGCAATAGGAGCAAGTCCTAAAGATACTCCCAAAACTAAATGAGCATAAGATGAAAAACGTTTAAATATAGA
>CAZBPU010000215.1:0-2714 GCA_964493845.1 uncultured Sulfurospirillum sp. | reverse complement strand
TATTTATTTGTTATATCTTTTTTAATTATTACTATTGTAGGCAAAACTTTTTTAAACTTGGTATAATTAAGTAAATAAACTACACTCAGGAATTTATATGTCATTAAAAAGTACAAAGACGTTTTTTCTCTCTTTCTTTAGAGAACTTTTTGTTTATCATCATACATCTTTAGAGTTTAGAGCAAAGTTGTTTGCTTCGATGATTGCTTCAAATAAGATAGATAATAGCTGTGAATATGTAGTTTTAAAAAAAATTGCTGAAGATATATATAGAGATGATGAATATCGTGTTGATGTACTTGTTCATACTACAAAAGAGTATGTTAATAAAATAGTACAAAATGATTCACTTGATATAGATCATCTAATTTTAGATATTGATAGAGAATTAAAGAGGAATAAAAGGTTTGTAAATAAGATAAATATGGAACACCTTAGAAGTTTTTATGCCTGTAATGGAGATGAAGATACTATTTTACTTCAAACTAGAATTTTAGAATATTATGAGAGTGAAATAAAATCTAGAAAGAGTAATTAAAAAATTATTTTTTTATTGCAATATTGGTAAATTTATCAAGTATATCACTCATAATATTGGCTTCTTTTGTTTGACCAAGGTTATAAATATTTTTAAGAAACTTGGGGTCTCTATATTTGATATATACCTTATTATCTTCTGCTTGGTAAACAAGTATTTTAAGAGGAAGATCTAAACCTACAGCAGGATCAATTTTAAGTAAATTAAGACAGGTATTAGATTCAGCAAAAATGATTAGTTTTGCCTCTTGTATATCAAAATTTCCACGTTCATTAGCATTTTGTTTGTGATCTATAATAGTAAATTCTTTTGCTCCATACTCTTTGATTATGATAGAAAGTATATTCATAGTTTTATCTACACTGTTATTACTAAGTTTTGTTACAATACCATTTTTATTCATATTTGCAGAAAAAAGTGTTATTGGAAGTATAAAAAGTAAAACATATATAATTTTTTTCATAAATACATATTATCAGATATAACTTTTAAGTTAAATTAAATTAACTATTTTTTTTAAAAAGTTAATAAAAAATTCTAATTTAGGGCTAAAGTTAATTTATGAGTATTTTAAATTATCTCTTATTTTTAAAAAGATTAAAAATAGAACTAAAAATATAGCAGAAACCAATATAATAGCTGCACCACTTGTTATATCGTAATTATAAGAGATAAAAAGTCCAAAAAGAGTGAATATTGTTGATATAATTGCAGATAAAAACATCATACTATATAGAGAATTTGAGAGTTTTTCTGCTATGTAAATAGGAATTGTAAGAAGTGCTATAACTAAGATAAGTCCCACTATTTTAATTGCAATTACAACTGTAAGAGCAGAAAAAACCAATATAAGAGTATAAAAAAGCTTTACATGTACACCTCTTAAAAGTGCATATTCACTATCATAAGAGACTGCCAATATATCTCTATACCAAAATGTTACAAAAGTTATAATAGTAAAAACAAGAGCAATCATAAAATATAAATCTTCTCTACTTACTGCTAAAATAGAACCAAAAAGATAGCTCATTAAGTCAACATTATATCCAGGTGTCATATCTACAAACAAAATTCCAATAGCCATGCCAACTGCCCATATAAGACCTATAAATGTGTCAATTCTCTCTTTTTGATTTATAGTGATAAAAGAGATAAGTAGTGCGGCTCCAACAGAAAAAAGTGATGCTCCCAAAAATATAGGAATACCAAAGTAAACAGCAAGTCCAATACCACCATAAGATGTATGTGCAATACCTCCTGCTAAAAAAACCATACGATTTACTACTATAAGAGAGCCTATGATACCAGAAGCAATACTGACTAATATCCCAGCGATAATAGCATTTTGTATAAACTCATAATGTAGTGCATCAATCATTTTTATTTCCTATCATTTGAAGAAGTTCAACTTCACAAAAATGTTCCTCTTTCGTAAAAAACTTTCTTTTTTTACTTATATCATGAAAAGCTGCTTGTTTATTTACATGTAGTACACTAGTTGCATACTCTAATATGATAGATAAATCATGACTTACAACAACTATAGTTATCGTTTTATTTAATTCTTTTAAAAGTGAATAAACTTCTTTTTGTCCTATGGTATCTATATTTGAGGTAGGCTCATCTAAAAGAAGTATTTTGGGATGTGAACACAAAGCTCTAGCTATCATTACTCTTTGTCTTTGTCCTCCGGAGAGAGAGCCTATTTTTTTGTTAGCATATTTTTCCATACTAACTTGTTTTAAAGAAGTTAATGCACATGTGATTTCTTCTTTTTTATAACCAATAAGAGGACGTTTATGCCCAACATGTCCCATCATAACAACTTCTAAAACTTTTATTGGAAAGTTTGTATTAACATTTGTGTTTTGTGGAACATATCCTATGGATGTTAGACTCTTAGATGGTTTTTCACCAAAGATTTTTATTTGCCCAGAAGATGCTCTTTCAATTCCTAGCATAAGTTTTAAAAGTGTACTTTTCCCACCACCATTTGGTCCAATGATAGCTAAAAATTCTTTAGCTTTTACACTTAGATTTATATCTTCTAAAATAGTATCTTTTTCATACGAAAAAGTGAGGTTTTTTATATCGATTACATTCATAATTTCCCCAATAGTATGGCAGACAGTGGGGGATTCGAACCCCCGGTACAATTAAGTACATCCGCGTTCCA
>CAZBPU010000214.1:0-2723 GCA_964493845.1 uncultured Sulfurospirillum sp. | reverse complement strand
GAAAATGTAGTGATGTGCTATTAAAAAGATTTATTAAAGGTTTAAGCAAATAATTAATATTATATTTATTTAAAATTTTAATGTTTTTTATTATAGCATTTGATGCTATATACTAATAATATCTTGAGGGTATTAAGGTTAGATAACATTTTAAAAAGGTGACATAATGGATATAAATTCTTGGTATATGTTTACGATATTATCGTTCTTAACTATTATAAGTCCTGGCCCAGCTATACTTTTAGCAATAAATAATGGACTTATGGAAAATATGAAAGATGTTGTAATATCTTCATCTGCTAATATTTTAGGACTTTTTTGTTTGTCAAGTATTTCTATATTGGGATTAGGGGCTATTTTACAGGCTTCTTCAATGTTGTTTTTGATTATGAAAATAATGGGAGCAAGTTATCTTATCTATATGGGCATAAAACAATTTAGAAATTTTGAAAATGTTTTTGATTCACATACTAATATAAAAATAGAAAAAAATAGTTGGGAAGTATTTAGAAAAGGTTTTTTAGTTAGTGTAACAAATCCAAAACCTATAATCTTTTTTACAGCTATTTTTCCAGTTTTTTTAAATCCAGCTAGCTCTTTGATTCCTCAATTTTTTATAATGACTTTTACTTTTATGTTTTTATCCTTTTCTTCACTGATGAGTTTTGCACATTTTGCAAAATCTTTTAAATTTTGGTTTTCAAGTGGAAAAAGAGCTAGAATTTTTAATCGTGTAAGTGGTTCCATATTTGTTATGTTAGGTTTTGGACTATTGAGAGTAAAAAGTAAAGTATAATGAATAAATTAACACAAGAAGAAAAATATATAATAGAACAAAAGGGAACAGAAACTCCATATAGTGGGAAATATAATGACTTTTATGAAAAAGGAGTTTTTATATGTAAGCGATGTGATACTCCTTTGTACAGCTCTAACGATAAGTTTAGTTCAGGTTGTGGATGGCCAAGTTTTGATGACGAGATAAGTGGAGCAGTAAAAAGAGTGAAAGATGCTGATGGAATGCGTGTAGAGATTACATGTAAAGCATGTGGCGCTCATCTTGGACATGTTTTTGAAGGTGAAGGATTTACTTCTAAAAATACAAGACATTGCGTAAACTCTATAAGTCTTGGTTTTGTGCCTGATGTTTAATTGCGCTTAATGTTGTTTCATATCCTCTTGTAGGATTTTGTGGGATAAAAAATGACAATATAAAAGAGAGCATAGCTATAGATGCTCCTGTTATAAAAACAAGTGTTGGTGAATAGAGCCAAAGAAACCCAAGAAGAGCTGGTAAAAATACAGCAGCTATATGATTTATGCTAAAACTAACTGCACTAGCACTTGCTAAATCTTTTGGGTTTGCTATCTTTTGAAAGTAAGTTTTAAGAGCAATTGCCATAGAAAAAAGCAGATGATCCATGATATATAGTGCATAAACTATGTAAATGTTTTCAACATAAGCATAAGATATAAAAACAATCATTAGTCCAAGATACTCAAATTTTAGAGTAATTCTTTCTCCAAACTTAGCTATAAATTTACCAATCATCGGAGCAAAAAATATGTTTAATATAGAGTTTACAAAGAGTAAGACTACCATACTTTCTATTTTTACACCAAATTTTGAGACAAGTAAGAAACTTGCAAAAACTATAAATATCTGTCTTCTCGCACCTGCAAAAAAAGTCAAAACATAAAATAACCAATACTCTTTTTTAAGTCTTATCTTCTTCTCTTGAATAACATCATCTTTAAAGTGGTCAAAAAGAAACCATGCCAATATAGCTACTATAAAAGTGACACTTCCAAAGAAAAGATATACTAAATTATATGGGAGAGAAAAATACTTCATCATGATGTATATAAGAACAAAAACTATTAAACTAGTAAAAGATTTTGCCGCAGTTATTTTTCCAAGTATTATGGGCGCTGTTTTTTTATCTAACCATTGTAAGCTAAGTGACTGATTTAGTGTCTCTTGATAATGAAAACCGAGGGACATAATAACAGTAGTAACATATAGACCCATAACACTAGGAAATAGACCAGTAAAAGCAACACCTAATCCAAGTAGCATCATAGATATATAAGTCAATCTTTGTTGATGTATAAAAATAAGTACAAATATAACACCAAAAGATAAAAATCCTGGGATTTCTCTAATACTTTGTAGTATTCCAATCTGACTTCCATCGAAAGATGCGACTTCTATAGCAAAATTATTTAATAGTGACATCCATGCAGAAAAAGAGAACACCATGGAGATAGATATAAGATATAGTAGTGCAATTTTTGATTTAAAAATATTTTTAATTTTATATCCTATTTCGTAGATTTTGTTTTATTATACTGTTATAATTCTAATAAAGGTTGAAACATGATGAAAGAAGAAAAAACCTCATTTGCATATTTTGCAGGGGGTTGTTTTTGGGGAGTAGAGTATTTTTTTAATAAACAAGAAGGTGTACTGGATGCTTTATCTGGTTTCATGGGAGGAGACTTTAAAAATCCTACTTATCAAGATATTTGCTATAAAGAGACTGGACACCTTGAAGTAGTTGAAGTAAAATATAATGAAGATAAGACAAGTTATAAAGAGTTAGCAAAACTATTTTTTGAGATACATAATCCAACTCAAACAAATGGACAAGGTCCAGATATAGGGAGTCAATACCTTTCTGCTGTATTTGTAAAAAATAGTGAAGAGAGAAAAATTATTG
>CAZBPU010000213.1:0-2760 GCA_964493845.1 uncultured Sulfurospirillum sp. | reverse complement strand
ATTTGAATATCTTTTTCATTTGTAAACATATTTCTAATAAATGACTGGTCTATTTTTATTTGGTCTAGTGGAAATGTTTTGAGGTATTGAAGAGATGAATAACCAGTTCCAAAATCATCTAAAGAGAGCTTAATATTTAATCTCTTAAGTTCCTTCATCTTGTTAGCTACACCATCTTGGTCATCTACAAAAAGTGTTTCTAGAAGTTCTAACTTTAGTTTTGTGCAGTCTATATCATAACGAGTGAGTACCTCTTTTGTTTTTTGTATAAAATCATCTTTAAGAAATTGTTTTGCGCTTACATTGACAGCAAGAACCCAATTTTTTGTTTCTATATCTTTTTGCCAAAGTTTGAGTTGTTTACAGGCTGCATCTAAAACCCAATCTCCAATATCTATGATTAAGTCAGTACGTTCAGCAATTGGTATAAACTCAACTGGTGATAAAAGTCCAAATTCTGGGTGATTCCAGCGAATCAAAGCCTCTGCTCCAATAATATTTTTTTCTTGGTCATATTGTAATTGGTAAAATAGTTCAAGTTGATCATTCTGTAGAGCTATAAGTAAGCCTTCGGATACATTTAAAATATTTTTTTCATTATTTTCACTATCTTCATTAAAATAGACAATTTGTTGATGATTTTCACGCCCAATCTCTAAGGCAATATTTGTATGTCTTAATACTTTGAGGGGATCTTTTTCAGCTATGGAGATGTCAATACCAATATGAGCCTCAGTTTTTACAAGAGTGTCTTCAATTTTAAAACTACTTGATAAAAGACCAAGAAGTGCATCAGCAATATTTTGTGCTTTTTGTAAAACTACTTTTTTATTATGGTCTTTGTTTTGGTAATATAGTATAAAATCACCTGTTCCCATTCGTCCACTTAAATTACTATCGCTAAAGTTTTCTTTAATGCTTTGTGCAAATGTTTTAAGGACTGTATCTCCATATTTATAGCCATAGGCATGATTTATAGATTTTAAGTTTGTCAGTTTTATATAAAACATTATATTGTAATGTGAATCATCATTTTCTAAAATCTTACTAAGGGCATTGACAAAACCATTTTTATTTAATAGTCCTGTAAGTGGGTCATATTGGGTTGAAATAGCGAGGGCTTTTTCTGCCTTTTCTTTTTGTTGCAAAAAATCAACTAATTTATCAAATAATAAATTTACCTCTTCATAAAGTTTTCCAAACTCATCGTTATGTTTTATTTTTATTTTATATTGGGTAATTGTATCTTTTAAATCCACTTTATCTAAAAAATCTACAAGGTAGAGAATGGGTTGTGTGAATTTATGGGCATAATATTTTACTAAAAAAAATGAGATACTTAAAAAAAGAAAAAGAACAAGCATCAAATAGATAAAATCATCTTTTAATATATTTAAAATAGATTTTACTTTTAGTTCAAAATAAAGTTTGCCATAAGAGTCCCCATGATAAAGCATTTCTGTAGTAGTGGTGAAAATTTTATTTTTAGAAAGTTTTGTTGGTGTATTATATAAAAATATTTTTTTCCCTTGTTTATTGTATAAAATAACTTTTTGAATTTTTGTGAGTGCTTGGAGTTTTGTCGTTATATCTGTGGCTGTATTGATGTCATCAAGTAAAACCAGACGTACAAAATCTTGCGATAAAACTTCTGTAATACTTTGAGCTAAGTAGATGCGATCACTTTTTTGTTTAGAAACATACCAACCTGCAAAAAAAATATATCCAATAAAAACAATAAAAGATATAAGTAAAAAAATTGCTTTTATAAATTTTTTCTCGATAGAGCCTTTGTAAGTTGATGTTTGCATAATTACTTTTTCCTATGACCTTTTTCAATTGGTAGATGTTGGTTATTTCCCCATTCAAGCCAAGAACCATCGTAAACTGAAGCATTGTAACCAAGTTTTTTTAGAATTAAAAAGTTCATAGCAGCATCTGCACCATCTTCACAGTAAAGAATAATAGGTTTTTTTGGATCTAATTTTTTATATATTTTTTTCAATTTATCAAAATCTTTTATAGATCTATTTACCCCTTTAGTATTATATGTTAAACTCCCTGGTATGTTAATTGCATTTGCAATATGCCCATAGCGTTTAGCATGAGACTTCTCTCCAATATAAAATTGATTAGGTCTTCCATCAACAATATATGCTTTTTTTAAAGAGGTAAGGACATCAAGTTTTGTTTTTAAGATGGTGTTATTTATTTTTGGTATAAAGTTTTGATAAGTAGCTTTAAAATTTGTTGTTGAAGTTGGAAATTCTTTCTTGTCCCAATTTCCATAATTTACTTTAAGTATACCAATATTATTGGCACCTAAAACTTTACTTACCCAGTAAAATCGGGCAGACCAGATAGGGTTAATGCCACCATAAACAAGGATTACACTTTTATCATCTATACCTGCTTGACTAAAAATATCTCGTAAGTTTGAAAGGGGAGGGATAAGCATCTTCTCACCATAAAAAAGTTTTTCAAATACAGGAATATTTACTGCTTTTTTAAGGTGACCCTGTTTGTATGTGTTTGCATCACGTACATCAATGATAACTAAGCTAGGGTCTTTGTAGTGTACTTTAAGCCATGAAACAGGAACTACATCAGGGATTTTTGCTAGTAAAAAACTTGTAAAAAATAATAATAAAAATACTAATCTCATATGCAAATCCTTATTCTACAAATATAGTATCTAAAATATACTTAAGGTTGT
Source organism: uncultured Sulfurospirillum sp. (assembly GCA_964493845.1). Classification (GTDB taxonomy): domain Bacteria; phylum Campylobacterota; class Campylobacteria; order Campylobacterales; family Sulfurospirillaceae; genus Sulfurospirillum_A. The sequence goes on along the minus strand of CAZBPU010000213.1, from coordinate 44 downwards.
TTTTTCAGAACCTAAGATAGTAGATATTAATAGTTATAAGCAAC
>CAZBPU010000212.1:0-2788 GCA_964493845.1 uncultured Sulfurospirillum sp. | reverse complement strand
TACAATCATTTCAATCTGCATTTGGAGTATATCATTCACTAGTATTACAAGTAAGTGTATCTATACTATCGCTATTAACAGTATATTGAGGAGTTGCTGTGTGGTCACAAGTAACTGTTCTTTTATAGGTAATTGTTCATCTTTCAGCAGGAGTTAAACTTACTGTTTTAAATAAATTATATGTTCAATCATCTAATGCTGTAGCTGATGTAAATCAGTCTGCACTATATGCTAAACATTGAGTAGCAGAAGCTACTGTACATGAATCAAATTTATATGCAGAATTTCATCCTAATATTCAGTTTGTACAAACTCTAGTAATAGGATTTGGACAATTTTCTCAGAATGGAACTGAAAGAGTATTGTATGCTTGAATTTCATGTCAGTTTTCTATTTCTTGTCCATTTAGATAACAAGTAGTTGTTTCTTCAGTTTGAATTTCTTCTTCTTGAGTTGTAGATATAGTTTCAGCTAAAGCAGTTTTTTCTATATCTCTTGTTTCAGTAATTTTAGAAAACTCAGGAACTTTTTCTTTTAGTTCTTCTATTTTATCTGTTGTTAGTGTTTCAATAGTTGGTTCAGTAGTAGTTTCATTAAATACTGTTATAGTTTGTCATGCAGTTATTTCTACTACTTCTACATCTTCTCAACTAGGTTTAGCAACACTTACTACACTTTTCATCATAGGTATAGAAGCAAATTCTGTTTTTAATTGTTCAGCTGAAGCAGTTTCTACAGATACTCAAGTGGGAAGTAGTGAGCTTTTAGTAGCTTTTACAGCTCATGCAATTACCTCTATTTTTGTCTCTGAGCTATCTTTCTCAATAGCAAAGATAGTTCATCTAACTGCGGCAGTAGGCTGGTGATAGGGGATGGGGGTGGGTTTTTAAATAGTTAGTTCCTTTTTTTATAAATAAAGAGGATTATAGTAAATCCTCAATAGTAATTTTCATATATAGTTCAAAAGCTATAAATTTAAATGCAACTATAGAATAATACATTTTTATACTATATCATTCAGGTACTTCTGTAGATTGTCCATAAAGTGATAGATGTTTTTTAATATGTTCAATCTCTTTGTAGTGTTTGTTAAAGAATTTGATACAATCTTTTTCAAATGTTAAACATTTAACAAGTCATCATTCTACTTCTCAAGCATCAAAGTCTAAAAGTCTTTGCAGAGGTTTTTTTTCATCTAGAATTTCATTGATAACAGCTTCAGTTATAGTACCTTTGTTTTCTTCTAGTAATGCTAATAATTTTTCTTTCATAAGACAAAATATTAAAATATAAATAAAGTAGGATACTTCTGTTTTACAAAATTCATATACCCTACACCTCCCACGAGGGGGTATATGAATTTTTAAAATGGAAGTGAGTCCATCTTCATATTTTATGTTTTGGTGTTGAGAGAAAAAATATGGTGCTTTGTGCATAATGCAAAGATGAACGACTATCTGCCGTCCATCTCTAAATCATTGTAGATTTCATAAGCTCTTTGCTCAAAACTAAGCCAAGCATAAAAGTTTTTTAAGTCTGAACATTGAGGTATATTTACTGATATGCCATCACTTTCAAGCTGACATCTTATATCTTCTATCTCTTGAAAATGTTTATCAAAAAACTCATAAGTATCTTTGTAGTATATAAGTGATGATACCATTCAGGATTGGCATCCGTATTGTAGTAAATCTTCAAAGAAATCTTTTGGATTGTCATAATCAAGAGCTTCATTGATAACAGCTTCTGTGAATTATTATGATTTTTTTGTAGTAAGTTTTTTAAAGTATGTTTCATAATCATAAAGATTAAAATGTAAAATAGATGTAGAGCTTCAAAAGTAAGAAAAAATTGAACACCCTACACCTCCCACGAGGGGGTGTTTAATTTTTTTGCTTTTGATAGAGATTTTGCACTTGTGATTTACCTTGATTGGGAGCAAGTTTTGCATATCTTTCTGTCATCTCTATGGTTTTATGATTCATAAGCTCTTTTATGGTGTAGATAGGGCAACCATTTATAGCCAAATGGGAAGCAAAAGTATGTCTAAGAGTATGAATGACTACTTTTTGATAATCATCAGTTACACCCTCGTTAAAAAGCTTTTTCATAGCTCCTCTTACTTTGTAAGATATATAACTTCGTGATACAGAAAAAAGTTTTTGTTCTTTTTTTAATGATTTGCAATGTAGAGTTAAAATTTTTAAAGTGCTATCATTTAGATAGCCTATATATTTATCATTTGTTTTGAAATTGTTTATTTTAACACTTTCATTTTTAAAATCTATATCTGATTTTTTTATCTCCATAATCGAGCCAAGTCTTGCACCAGTACTCAAAGCAATTTCTACAAATAATCTTAATTCTAATTCAAATGAAACAGCCTCTTTAAGCTGTTTAATCTCATCTGTAGTAAGGTATCGCTCCCTTTCATTGTTAAAACGAATAGTTTTAATATTTTCACAAGGGTTTGATACTTTGATAAGTTTTTCATCTATTGCAAACTGATATATGCCAGAAATCATCGTTAAAAAGTGTTGTATGGTAGAGGGTGCATAGTTCATCTTCATTAGTTTTGCTTGTAGGTTTATAATGTCTTGCTTCTTCATATGCTCTGCTATCTTTGAGCCTACTAATCCTTTTAGAGTTGCATTATATCTTTGAAATTCTCCCTCGTAGGTTTTATTTGCTTTTTTGAGGTCTAACCATTTTATGGCTAAATCGTGTAGTGTATATTTTGGTTTTTGTGCTGTGACTTTGGGTAAGTTCTCTCCCAGTTTTATTTTTA
>CAZBPU010000211.1:0-2829 GCA_964493845.1 uncultured Sulfurospirillum sp. | reverse complement strand
AAATCATAAAACTTATCGTCTATATATTTATAACCATTTTTTGAACTTTTCATACTTCCATCAGAAAACAACTCTACCCAATCTCTTTGAGCAAAAAGAAGAAGCCTATAAATCTCTTTTGTGCTATTTAAATCATAAAAAATTATATTTCTTTGTGAATCTTCTACTATGATTTTTGTATCATTATCATAAAATCTAAGATTATAATACTTGGTATTTTTAGTATTAAAACCAGTATTGAACATCTCATCCTCTGTTCTTTTTCTTTGTATTTTATTTGTTGGTTTTTTACCCTCAATGACATGTTTTAGTAAAGTAAACCTACCTTTATTCAAATCAGTTCCCCAAAGGTACAAATCACCCTTTATGGTGCTGATAAGTAAGTACTTTTCATTATCACTAAGTACTACACTAGATGGCTCACTATCAACATAAAGTGTATCTAGCACTTTTGTTCTATCTACATGCTTTAAATCCAAACTCCAAAGCTTTATAGTTTTATCTGTACTTGCTGTAATTAGATACTTTTTATCTTTAGTTATATCATAACTCATAACAGTATCTAAATGCTCATTTTTTGCAAAGTATCGTTTTGATTTGGTATCTATAAACTGCAAAGGTGCTTTTTTAGCAAAACCACAGTAATTACTTGAGTAGATTATTATCCTATCATCTAAAAAACTAAAAACCTTTGCAATATCAAAAATATCATTTTTCATTCTAAGAACTTCATCGCCACTCTCTACATCAAAAATCTGTAAGGCATTGTTTGAACTGACTCTTGCAAACTGTTTTTTTGTAGGGTGCATAGCAAATAAGGTAGTATAATGTTCTCTAAAACTTGTATGGTAATCTTTATAGCGGTTTGTACTTAAATCATAGTATATAAACTTACCATCCTTTTGACTCAAAATCAAAGTATTTTTTTTATCACTTTTTACTCGTTTTACATTTTTTAAAGGAAGTTCATAAACCTCTATAAACTTTTTTGTTTTAAGATTGTACTTATAAATAGTAGCATTTGGTGTTATAAAATAAGCTATATTCTCTCTCACTGCTATAGTTGGAGATACTTTTTTTTCACTATACTCTCTTATAACTTTACCACTAGATACACTCGCTAACTGCACACCATTTAAACTACTTGCAAACAAAAACTTATCATCATCTACAAACTCTATCGTATTTACGGAGGCATGAATAGAGTCTTTAAAACTATAATCCTCTACATGTAGCTGTTTTAGTAGTTTATGGTTCTCATAATCATATACTTTCATATCTCCACTCAAACCACTTGCGAGTATATAATGAAAATCTGGTGAAATGGCAAGTGCTTTTACACTTATATGAAGCTCTCCAAAGTAGTTTACTTGTTTATTACTTAGGTCAAATACAACTAGATTCTCATCAAACCCAGCGATAAGAGTTTTTGCATTTTTTCCAAGTTTTAAAGCTTTTATATTTGAGTATTTAGAAACTTCAAAAAGTATCTTTGTTTTAAAAATCTGTTTTTTATGTTTATAATCAAACCCAACTATCTGATTTTTAGCAGTTGAATGATAAATAATACTATTTTTCTTATCTACACAAAAAACATCATCATCACCTAAAGTATAAGGCAACTCTTTTTTTAAAAGTTTTTTATCATCACTTTGTAAATCTATATCTTTGTATCTTTTGTACTTAGCTATAACTTTAGTGGTATCTATATCTATAAGTTTTAGTTGATAAAGGCTAGAAGGGTCAAACGAATAAAAACTTTTTTTATCTTTACTTAAAACAAATATTCCATAATTATTTATACTGTATTCTTGATTTGCAAAAAGTGTTACTAAAAAAATAATAGATAAAAATATACTTTTAAAAAACATACTAAGGGTTCAGACTATACTCTAAATATTTAGAGTTTCCACGAAAAACAAACTTATGTTTCAACACTTTTGTAAACTCACTCTTTATTTTAGAATCTTCTATTAGTACTACCTTAGACATCAATTCATCAAGTTTATTATTAGTTTCATCTAGTATATTTTTTGCTATATCTACATAAACAACCCTTTGAATAAGCCTAATATATACACCAAAAAGTTTAGCATTACTTGCTTTTAAATAGCCATATAGTTTTATTTCATCTGGATATATAGAGATACTAAACTTATGAGGTGTATTTATAATTATATATTCTTTATCTTTTTTATCATACTTTAGCTTATACTCTTTAAAAGTATTATTTGAGAAATGGATTAACCTTTTAGCTATTAGCTTTACATTAAATTTTTTATCACTTAGAACTTCACTTATATATCCATTTTTCTTAGTACTTACAATTTGTTTTAAATATTTTACTGCATCTTTATCACCCAAAAGATATGAAAAAAGAAAATGATATCTTGACTTAGTATGATTATCCTCTTTAAAGTAATGAATACCCAAATTATAATGAAGTAAAGAGTTATAAGGCTCTATCTTTAGTGCTCTTAACAAAAGTGCTTGAGCTTTTTCAGCTTGATATACTACACCATAGTCTTCATTTGTATAAAACTTTGCAGCTTCCATCATACAATCTACTACATCTCTTTTAGCTCCACCAAGATAAGCTTTAAAAGCTTTATCATACTTCTTTTCATCCTCAAAATAATGACCATTAACCAAGCAAGCTTCATAAGCATTAAGGTAGGTATATATTCCAAACAATAAAATCAATACTATTTTTTTTAACAAACTATTTATTTCCTTTTATTTACTTTGTTCTTTTTTAAGCTCTTGCAACTCTTGTTCATACTCTCTTACTTTTTGTTTATCAATTTTCAAGTATTTTGTTCCAACTTT
>CAZBPU010000210.1:0-2851 GCA_964493845.1 uncultured Sulfurospirillum sp. | reverse complement strand
GCCAAAATACCTAAAATAACGATTACGAAAATTAATTCGATCATAGTAAAACCTTTTTTCATGGTTTACTCCTTTTTTAAATTTGATTGATACACTTATCAACCTTAATACTCAATTTTAGTCCTTTACATGTAAAGACTTGCTTAAACTTCCTCTATTTTATCTATTAATTGTTTATATTCAATCTTATTTAAGTACTCATCATAACTTTTTTGAACATATGCATACAATAGTTCTTTTGTCTCTATAGTCTTTTTTTCGCCAAAAGTGGCTTTAAAATCTTTTTCAAAAAACTTTGAAAAATCCTCATCAAGGGTTATATCAAAATCTTTTGAACCTATAGAGAGAGTTATTTTACTCATCTTTTGAGGACTTCCTCAATCTTGATAAAGATATCATCTGATTCTATATTTTTATTCATCAAATCTTCTTCAAGCTTCTCTATTTGTATATTTTTTGCCTCATTTTGAGCTTTTAGTGTCACCACTTCTTGTCTTAGTCTATCATTTTGTGATTTCATATCTTCAAATCTAACCAATAAATCATTTACTTTATCTGCTAACTTATTTACAGTAACTTCTTCTTTTAATTCTTCAAACATTATGCTTCCTTAATAACTTTGCTATAATTGTAACAAAATAAATTGAATTTTTGGTATAATAGTTCAAATAAAAGGACAATTTATGCAAACAATAGAGTTAAATATAGATGATAGTATCTTTGACAGATTTATGGGACTGCTTGAGATTTTACCGAAAGATAAAATAAAAATAGAAAAAAGTAAATATACTGCCATATCATTTGAAGAAGCACAAACAAAAGTAAAAAAAGCGATAAATAATATTTCACCAACAAGCGGTACCCCTCTAAATGAGGTCATAAGCGACATAATCAATAGATGACCTATAATATAATCGTTGAAGATGAAGCAAAACATGACCTACTAAATATATATAATTATATATCTATAAATGATTCTTTTGCAAAAGCAAAAAAATTTATATTAGAATTAGAAAAGAAAATATTGACTTTAGAAAAAATGCCTTATCGTTGCCGTGATAGTTATTATGTAAAAAATGAAAAATGTAAAGATTTAATATATAAAAAATATACAATAGTTTTTAAAATCACAGATAAAACACTCCATATTTTATCTATATTTAGACAAAAATCTTATTAGCATGGCAAACTTTCAACTAAATAGCAAATTTTCTCCATCTGGAGACCAACCTAAAGCGATAGAAAAACTAACAGCGAGTATAAAAAAGGGTAACAAGTATCAAACTCTCATCGGTGTTACAGGTAGTGGCAAGACTTTTACTATGGCTCAAATCATAGCAAAACTACAGATGCCAACACTCATCATGACACATAACAAAACTCTTGCTGCTCAACTCTATTCAGAATTTCGTGGGTTTTTTCCTAAAAATCATGTAGAATACTTCATAAGTTACTATGACTACTACCAACCTGAGGCTTATATACCTAGAAGTGACCTTTTTATAGAAAAAGATAGTTCTATAAACGACGAACTTGAACGTCTTAGACTTTCAGCTACTACATCTTTACTTAGTTTTGATGACGTTATCTGCGTAGCTTCTGTTTCAGCTAACTATGGTCTTGGAGACCCAGCAGAGTACAAAAGTATGGTACAAGCCATTGAAGTTGGACAAGAGATAAATCAAAAAAAACTACTTTTGCAACTTGTAGATATGGGTTACAAAAGAAATGACAACTTTTTTGATAGAGGTTGTTTTAGAGTTAGTGGAGATGTTGTAGACATCCACCCTGCTTACAACGAAGAAGAAGCTGTAAGGATTGAGTTTTTTGGAGATGAAGTTGAGTCTATCTACTACTTTGAAACTCTTAGTAACAAAAAACTTGAAGATTTAAAAAAAGTAGTCATATATGCTACAAATCAGTTTATAGTTGGACAAACTCGTCTTGCAGAGTCTATCAAACACATTGAAGAAGAGCTTGGAAAAAGACTAGCATTTTTTCAAAAAGAGGACAAGCTAGTAGAGTATCAGCGTCTAAAAAGCAGGGTTGAGTTTGATTTAGAGATGATGCAAGCAACAGGGGCTTGTAAAGGGGTTGAAAACTACTCTCGTTATTTGACTGGTAAAAAAGAAGGAGAGACTCCTTTTTCTATGTTTGATTACTTTGAGGCCATAGGAAAAGAGTTTTTAGTTATAGTTGATGAATCTCATGTAAGTTTACCACAGTTTCGTGGAATGTTTGCAGGAGATAGGAGCAGAAAAGAGGTACTTGTTGAGTATGGCTTTAGACTCCCAAGTGCTTTAGATAACCGTCCTTTAATGTTTGATGAATTTATCAATAAAAAAACACAATTTCTTTTTGTTTCAGCAACTCCAAGCCCTCTGGAAATAGAGCTAAGCAAAGATAACTTTGCCGAACAAATCATAAGACCAACAGGTCTGCTTGACCCAAAAGTAGAGATACTTGATAGCGAATTTCAAGTGGAGACTCTTTTTGATGAAATAAAAAAGACTATAGCCAAAAATGAGAGAGTTTTAGTAACAACTTTGACTAAAAAAATGAGTGAAGAGCTTAGCAGATACTATGCTGAACTTGGTCTAAAAGTCAAGTATATGCACTCCGATACTGATGCGATTGAGCGAAACCAAATCATACGAGGATTAAGACTTGGTGAATTTGATGTACTTATAGGTATCAATCTACTTCGTGAAGGGCTTGACTTGCCAGAGGTTTCGCTTGTAGCTATCTTAGATGCCGATAAAGAGGGGTTTTTAAGAAGTAAAACTAGCTTAGTTCAAACTATGGGAAGAGCTGCAAGAAATATAAATGGTAGAGTTATCATGTTTGCAAA
>CAZBPU010000209.1:0-2854 GCA_964493845.1 uncultured Sulfurospirillum sp. | reverse complement strand
TTTTAGTAAAATTGAAAAAGGTGCAGTAGATGATAACTTTAAAAGAAGCCTTAAAACTTAATAAAGATGAAGTAATTCAGCTAAGAGTTGATTTGAAAAAGAAAATAGAAGAAAAAAAAGAGATTGGTGCTTATGTAGAGCAATTACAAAATTCTGAAATATCAGAGTTTGGAGAAGGTATACCCATCGCCATAAAAGACAATATCCAAGTAGATGGTTGGAGTGTAACGAGTGGCTCAAACATACTTCAAGGTTATATCGCACCATACAATGCAACTGTTATCAATAATATGCTTTCTCATGGTTTAGCACCATTTGGTAGAGCAAATATGGATGAGTTTGCTATGGGAAGTTCTACTGAGAGTTCATTCTATGGAAAAACTTTAAATCCTCACAATACTTCTTGTGTCCCTGGAGGAAGTAGTGGCGGTAGTGCAGCTGCAGTTGCTGCAGGGATTGCAATCGCTGCTTTAGGAAGTGATACAGGTGGAAGTATACGTCAACCTGCTGCTTTTTGTGGTTGTGTTGGGATGAAGCCAACTTATGGAAAAGTAAGTCGTTATGGACTTGCATCGTATTCAAGTTCACTTGACCAGATTGGCCCTATTACTCAAAATGTCGAAGATGCGGCAATTTTATATGACATTATTGCAGGACATGAAACATTGGATTCAACAAGTGCAAATGAGGCACATGAAACAGTGAGTGATAAACTTGATAGTGAGAGAAAACTTACAATAGCAGTTATAGAAAACTATTTAGAAGAGGCTGATGAAGATATAAAAAAAGTTACAAAAGATGCTATCAAATCTCTTGAAGATGCTGGACATAAGATAATTTACAAAAACTTAACAAACTCAAAATATGATATTGCAGCTTATTATGTAATTGCTGCAGCAGAAGCAAGTGCTAACTTTAGTCGTTATGATGGCGTAAGATACGGAAACCGTGCAGATGCAGATAGTTTGAAAGAGATGTATTTTAAAACAAGAAGTGAAGGTTTTGGAGAAGAGGTAAAAAGAAGAATTTTACTTGGAACTTTTGTTCTTAGTAGTGGTTATTATGATGCTTACTATATAAAAGCTCAAAAAGCTAGACACTTTATAAAATCAGAGTTTGAAAAGATTTTGAATGAAGCTGATTTGATTTTTGCTCCAGTAACTCCAACTAGTGCGTTTGAGTTTGGAAGTAAGAGTGATCCACTTGAGATGTACTTACAAGATATTTATACAATTAGTGTAAATCTTGCAGGTCTTCCTGCTATATCAGTTCCTATTGGAAAAGACAGTAAAGACATGCCTATTGGTGCTCAGTTTATAGCTCAAGCATACGGGGAGCAAGTACTATTTGATGGTGCTATGAGTTTAGAAAAAATATTAAAAAAATAAGGGGATTGTTGTATGAAAATTAGAAAAAAAGCGTTAACATTTGAAGATATATTATTGGTTCCTAAATATTCGGAAATTTTACCTCGAGAAGTAGATATAAAAAGTAAATTTAGTAAAAATGTATCTCTAAATGCCCCTTTAGTTTCAGCTGCTATGGATACTGTTACAGAACATAGAGCTGCGATTATGATGGCAAGACTTGGAGGTCTTGGAATCATTCATAAAAATATGGACATAGAAGCACAAGCAAGAGAGATAAGACGTGTTAAGAAAAGCGAGAGTGGAATTATTATCGACCCTATTTCAGTTTTAGCAAATGCAACTATACAAGAAGCTCTTGGTTTGATGAAAGAGTATAGAATCTCAGGTGTTCCTGTCGTTGATGAAAGAAATACTCTTATTGGTATTTTAACAAATAGAGATTTAAGATTTGAGACTGATTTTAAGAAAAAAGTGGCTCAAGCTATGACTGTTATGCCTCTTATAACTGTTAAAAAAGGTACAACTTTAGATGAAGCAGAAGCAATTTTTAGAACAAATAAAGTAGAAAAACTTCCTGTTGTTGGAGAAAATAATCAACTTGAAGGTTTAATAACAATAAAAGATTTGAAAAAACGTGTTGAATATCCAAATGCAAATAAAGATGATTTTGGTCGTTTAAGAGTTGGTGCTGCTATAGGTGTTGGACAACTTGATCGTGCTCAAGCACTTGTACAAGCTGGGGTAGATGTACTTGTTTTAGATTCTGCTCATGGACATTCAAAAGGTATTATGGATACTGTTAAGAAGATAAAAGAGAGTTTAGATGTTGATGTAGTTGCAGGTAATATCGCAACAAAAGAGGCTGCTCTTGCACTTATTGAAGTTGGAGCTGATGGAGTAAAAGTAGGAATTGGACCTGGTAGTATTTGTACAACAAGAATAGTTGCTGGTGTAGGTGTTCCTCAGATAAGTGCTATTGAAGAGTGTGTTGAAGTAGGGAAAAAATACGGTGTTCCTGTTACTGCTGATGGAGGTATAAAATACTCTGGAGATGTTTCAAAAGCTCTTGCAGTTGGTGCTAGTTGTGTTATGATTGGAAGTTTGCTTGCTGGAACTAAAGAGAGTCCTGGTGAGCTTATAACATATCAAGGACGCCAGTTTAAAACTTACCGTGGTATGGGAAGCATTGGAGCTATGACAAAAGGTAGCACTGATAGATATTTTCAAGAGGGAACTGCTGCTGATAAACTAGTGCCTGAGGGTATTGAAGGGCGTGTTCCTTATGTTGGTGGTGTAAAAGATGTTATACATCAACTTCTTGGAGGCTTAAGAAGTTCTATGGGATATGTTGGTGCAAAAAATATATTAGATTATCAAGAAAAAGCTGAATTTGTCGAGATAACAAGTGCAGGACTTAAAGAGAGTCATGTTCATGACGTTATCATTACACATGAAGCACCAAACTATAGAGTAAACTAATGACA
>CAZBPU010000208.1:0-2864 GCA_964493845.1 uncultured Sulfurospirillum sp. | reverse complement strand
GCTGATTATGTTTTAAAGTTTAGTCATGTTGTTAGCCCTAACACACCAAAAGGTAAAGCGGCAGACTTTTTTGAAAAGAGATTAGAAGAGCTAAGTGCTGGTAAGATAGATGTTCAAGTTTATCCATCAAAACAACTTTATAATGATAAAGCGGTTTTAAAAGCTATAAAACTAAACTCTGTTCAAATGGGTGCGCCAAGTTTTTCAAAGTTTGGAAAGATTGTTCCTCAATTAGCTCTATTTGATTTACCATTTTTGTTTAAAGATATAGATCAACTTCACCGTGTTCAAGATGGAGATGTTGGTAAGAAACTAAAAGCAATGGTTAACAAAAAAGGTTTTGTTGCTCTTGATTTCTGGGATAATAACTTTAAGCAGTTAAGTTCATCAAAAAAAGCACTTATTAAACCAAGTGATGCAAAAGGTCAGAAGTTTAGAATTATGAGTTCAAAAGTTCTTGAAGCTCAATTCCAAGCAGTTGGAGCAAACCCACAAATGATGCCTTTCTCAGAAGTATATTCTGGATTACAACAAGGTGTTATTGATGGTCAAGAAAATACAATCTCAAATATTTATACTAAAAAATTCTATGAAGTACAAACTGATTTAACTATCACAAATCATGGTTATTTAGGTTATTTAGTTGTATTATCTAAAAAGTTTTGGAATTCTTTAACTCCTGAGCTACAGAAAAATGTTGTTCAAGCAATGCATGAAGCTACAGCAAAAGAGAGAATTTATGCACAAGAGCTTAATGATTCACAATTTAAATTGATTAAAGAGTATGCTGATAAAACAGGTAAACTTAAAATTCATACTTTAACTCCAGAGCAAGTTCAAGCTTGGAGAGATGCAGTTAAGCCAATTTATTCAAAATTCTATGACAAAAAGAAGATTGGTAAAGACTTAATTGAAGCTGCAATTAATACAAAATAAATCGTAAATATTTATATGTAGAGTACTTTTGTACTCTACATTGTTGTTAAAAAGGGGGAGAGATGATTAAGTTTTTTAATCTTCTAAGTGATACTATTGGTGTCATAAATAGATTTATAGCTATGTTTGGTATAACAGCAGGTGTTACTTTAGCATTTGCAAATGTTGTTGCTAGATATATCTTTGATTACTCAATGACTTGGGCATCAGAGTTAACTGTATATCTATTTTTATGGGGTATGTTTTTTGGAGCAGCTTACTGCTTTAGGATAGATGGACACATCTCAATAGGATTACTTGTTGAAAATGTATCAAAGCGTTTTGCAAAAGTGTTGATGTTGATTACTAGGGTGGTCACTTTTGCATATCTTTCAGTAGTAGCATATTATGGTTATCAGTATTTACTATTTGTTATAGAGTTAGATGAGATGTCGATTGATCTTGAAATTCCAATGTGGATACCTTATCTTGTTATTCCGGTATCTTTTGCATTTGGTGCATATAGAGTAGGTGAACATATCGTCAAGCTTCTTAACACGCCAGCAGAAGAGATAGTTATAAAAACAGAAACAGAAGAGCTTATGGAAGAGGCTCATATAGAAAAAGTAGTTGAAGAAGTTAATAGAAAAACAGGAGGTATGTTATGAGTGTGATAATTCTGTTTTCACTATTTTTTGGCTTGTTGGTTATGGGAGCACCGATTGCGATTGCACTTGGAGCATCAACTTTTATAGCTTTAGTTGGCTTCACACCAATCTCTGCAATAGAAATATCTTCTATGATATTTGAAAAAGTAGAGCACTACTCTCTTATGGCTATTCCTATGTTTATCTTAGCTGGGAATCTTTTAAGTAAAGGTTCATCTGCAACTAGGATTATAGAGTTTGCAAAGTCAGTTGTTGGACACTTTCCAGGTGGTCTTCCAATCTCTGCTATTTTTGCTAGTATTATTTTTGCTGCAGTATCTGGAAGTTCACCAGCAACAGTTGTTGCTATTGGCTCTATTATGTTTACAGCAATTGTAAAAGATGGTTATCCAAGAAAGTATGCTGTTGGTACTATTGCAACGGCAGGTAGCTTAGGTATACTTATACCACCATCTATTGTTCTTATTGTGTTTGGTGTGACTGCTGAAGTATCTATAGGTAAACTTTTCATGGCAGGTGTTGTACCAGGTGTTCTTCTTGGTATTATGCTTATGGCTGTTACATATATAGGTGCAGTTAGACTTGGTTTTAAAAAGACAGAACCACAACCTTTTAGCGTAAGATTAGCTAAAATGAAAGATGCTACTTGGGGATTGATGACAATTGTTATTGTTATAGGTGGTATCTATGGTGGATTGTTTACTCCAACTGAAGCAGCAGCAGTTGCAGCAGTTTGGGCATTTTTTATCTCAGTATTTATTTATAAAGATATAAAATTACAAGAATTTTTTGATATTGCATTAGCATCAGGTAAAACAACATCTATGATTATGTTTATTATCGCCAATGCAATGCTTTTTGCACATTTTTTGACTCTAGAGAATATACCACAAATTATAACACAAACATTAATTGATAATAACGTAAGTATGATTACATTTCTTATATTTGTTAATATACTTCTTATTATAGCTGGTGCTTTTATGGAGCCTTCAGCTATTATTATGATTATGGTTCCTCTGCTTCTACCAGTTGCAGTGGCACTTGGAATTAATCCAATTCATTTTGGTATTATGATTACGGTAAATATGGAACTAGGTATGGTTTCACCTCCTGTTGGACTTAACTTGTTTGTTACAAGTTCTTTAACAGGTATGTCTATGAAAGATGTTATGGTTGCGACCCTTCCTTGGACAGCAACTATATTTGTAGGACTTATGTTGGTTACTTATATCCCACAAATCAGTCTTTGGCTACCAAATTTAATCTACGGACATTAAA
>CAZBPU010000207.1:0-2877 GCA_964493845.1 uncultured Sulfurospirillum sp. | reverse complement strand
TGTCAAAAGCACTTAGAAAACTAACTGGTGTACTTTCAAAAATGAACTGTACGGTTATTTTTATCAATCAGATTCGTATGAAAATTGGTATGATGGGATACGGCTCTCCTGAAACTACTACTGGTGGTAATGCATTGAAGTTTTACGCATCTGTTCGTATAGATGTACGTCGTATCGCAGCACTTAAGCAGGGGGAAAACAATATTGGTAACCGTGTTAAAGCTAAAGTTATTAAAAATAAAGTAGCGCCACCATTCCGCCAAGCAGAATTTGATATCATGTTTGGTGAAGGAATATCTAAAGAGGGCGAGTTGGTTGACTATGGTGTAAAACTAGATATTGTTGATAAAGCTGGAGCTTGGTTTAGTTATGAAGACAAGAAACTAGGGCAAGGACGCGAAAATGTTAAACAGGAGTTTAAAAATAATCCTGAACTTGCACTAGAGATAGAAAATAAAATAAAAGACGCAATGGGTGTGAGTAGTGTTAATGTAATGGAAGCTGCAGAAGTAGCTGATGCAGATGTCTAAACGCCATTAACCAATTTTTAACTATAGATTGGATAAAATACCTTAAAACAAAACTAATAAATTAGTATAAAAAGGTATTTTATATGTTCATAGATAGTATTAACGCAATAGAAGTGATGGACTCTCGTGGTAATCCAACGGTAAAAGCAACGGTAGCCCTAAGTGACGGTACGGTTGAGAGTGCAATTGTACCTTCAGGTGCAAGTACTGGTAAGCGTGAAGCATTAGAGCTTCGTGATGGTGGTACTCGCTACATGGGCAAGGGTGTTTTAAAAGCAATTTCTCATGTAAACAACGAGATTAGTGATGCTCTTATTGGTATGAGTCCATTTAACCAAGCTGTTGTTGATGCTACTATGAAAGAGATTGATGGAACTGAGAACTATGGTAACTTAGGTGCAAATGCAGTTTTAGGTGTATCTATGGCTGTAGCTAGAGCAGCTGCTAAAAGTTTAGATATTCCACTTTATCGCTATCTTGGTGGTGCTAATGCTATGACTATACCAACTCCAATGTTAAATATTATCAATGGTGGAAGTCATGCTGATAACTCTGTTGATTTTCAAGAGTATATGATTGTTCCAGTTGGTTTTGAAGATTTTGCTGAAGGACTTCGTGCATCTTCAGAAGTTTATCACAACCTAAAAGCTATTTTAGCTAAAAAAGGTCATTCGACTTCACTTGGTGATGAGGGTGGATTTGCTCCTGATTTAAGTTCAAATGAAGAACCTATTCAAGTAATCATGGAAGCGATAGAGGTAGCTGGATATAAAGCTGGCGAACAAATTGCAATCGCTTTAGATGTTGCAGCTAGTGAGATAGTAGCTGATGGCGGATACAGACTAGACTCTGAAAATCGCACAGTTACTTCTACTGAATTAGTTGATTATTATGCTGATTTATGTGCTAAATATCCTATTGTTTCTATTGAAGATGGATTAAGCGAAGATGATTGGGATGGTTTCAAGCTTATGACTGATAAACTTGCTGATAAAATTCAAATCGTTGGTGATGATCTGTTTGTTACAAATGTAAATATTTTAAATGAAGGTATTAACAAAGGAATAGCAAACTCAATTCTAATTAAACCAAATCAGATTGGTACGCTTAGTGAAACAATGCTTACTGTTCGTCTTGCTCAAAGAAATGGCTATACATGTGTAATGTCTCACCGTTCTGGTGAGAGTGAAGATGCTTTTATTGCTGACTTTGCTGTTGCTCTTAACTGTGGTCAAATTAAAACAGGTTCAACTGCTCGCGGAGAAAGAACAGCAAAATACAATCGTCTTTTAGAGATAGAAAATGAAGTTGTATATGGTGAGTATTTAGGTTCACGAATTTTTAACTAAGCTATAACATGCGAAACGAAGAGCTTTATGAGGATATAGATAATACTCAAAGTTTAACTCAAGAGTATCTTGGATTATCACTTAAAAAGTTCTTGATTCTAGTAACAGTAGTTTTAGGTTTTGGCATATATCTAGGTGTTTTATTGTATGGTACAAACTCTTTAGAAGTTTTATTTGGACTTCAAGATTATGAAGAATATTTGAATTCTGAGATATTTAGACTTAAAGATGAAAATGCAGAACTTCAAAGAGAATACTTTGAACTAAAAGAAATTTCAGCACAATAGGGATAAAAATGATTAAAATACTCTTTATATCAATAGTGTTACTTATATCACTAGATGCTCGTGAAAATCCTTTTTTTGCTGATAAAGGTGAAAAAGATATTATTGTTTCATCAAATCAAGACAATTCAAAACCACCTTTAAAAAGAGCTACAATAACTCTCCCCTCAGAAGCTAGAATATTAAAAAAAGTTACAATAGAGTATAAAAATCTTGATGGATCTATAAATAAAAAAAGTATTATTCTTGAAAACTCAGTTGATTGGCATTTACCAATATTTATTTCACAAAACTACAATGAGTCTAAGCCATATAATCTTGTAAAACAAAAAAAGATTAAAAATTATAAACCAAAGTATAAAAAGATTGCAGCTATAAAATATGCAAAGTTTTATAATGATGGTAAGAATTTGAAAATAATCACTAAAGATAAGATGATTAGAAATTTTTGGCTTGTAAAACCAGACAGAATAGTAATGGATTTTAAAAGAGATTCAAGTATGCGAAGTTATACAAAAATAATTGATAAGTCTATTTATAAAGTTATTAGAATTGGGAATCATGATGGATATTATAGGGTAGTTATTGAACTTGATGGTTTGTACAAATATTATAAAAATAATATAACTGATGGTTATCTACTTAAATTAAGATAATCTTAATTTAAGTCATCATCCTTCCAGTATTTTGTTCCTTGAATTGTTGCTTGAAGAG
>CAZBPU010000206.1:0-2918 GCA_964493845.1 uncultured Sulfurospirillum sp. | reverse complement strand
CTATTATGCCATAAATCGAAACACTTTGTGTACAAAAAAGTTTCGCTCCACTATTAACACGCCCAAAAACTACTACAGGTAACTCTTCATTTATCTCTTCGCCTGAACGAATTGGACGTTCATATACTTTGAGTTTCTCTTTTGGTACTTGCTCTTCTAATGTTTTTTGTATCTTTTTTTTCTTTTTTGGTTTCTCATCAATTACTTCTTTTTTTACATTAGACAATCTTAATCTACATGTAGATATATTTTTATAACAAAATCCACCCTCATCTACTATTTTTTCTATATCTTCATCTACTTCACCATCCAAAAGCAAAAAGAATTCCATCAATATTAATTTATTCTTTTTTAAATACTCTAAAAAATCATCCTTTTTACTTACGGTTATATGAAAAACTCGTAAATTTTTCTGTTTTACTATCATTTACGATCAATTATCTTTTTTGCTGATTTGATAACATCAAAAACATTATCTTTCATCCAGTTTTTATCCATCCACTCTTCTGGTCTAACTTCTATGCCTTGAACTAATACACCAAAATGTAAATGATCTCCAAGGGCAAGACCTGTCATACCTGTTTTAGATATAACATCACCTGCTTTTACTTTTTCACCCTCATCAACTAAAAAAGAGGAGTTATGTCCATAAAGAGTATATAATCCTAATCCATGTGAAAGGATAATATTTTTTCCATATATACCATTGTATTTTGCAAATACAACTAATCCAGGATTTGAAGTGACTATATCTGCTCCTGCTGTACTAGCAAGATCTAAACCTTGATGATACGACTCACTAACAGGACTACCTCCATAACTAAAGTATCTATGATCTCCAAAGCTAGCAACTGCAGCTCCATTTTTAAGAGGATAAAATGGCTTTAATTTAAAAGAACTAATCATCTGCGTAGGTACTGAAGATGTCATTTTACTTATCAAATCTTCATTTTTTCCTCTCATACCTTCATTGACATACTTAAATCTTTCTAACTTATCCATATTTATAGTAGTTGAATCATCTTCTTCTGCTAAATCTGATATTTTGCCATCTAAAAACTTATCTTTTAATGATATCTTAGATTTTTTATATCTTTTTCCTTTAAGATAAAATCTCACTCTACTTTTAGCTATATTTCCTGCTTTATCTCGTGCAACTATAGTTGCTTTAAAATTCTTTTCATAACTTGGCCAAGCAAGTAGTGAAATATAATTATCATCTTTATAAAAAGGTGTTGGTTTAAAAACTTTTCCAAAACTTGTCTCAATATATAAATCTTGTAAATTATCATCTTTTGCTTTAAATATAACCGTAGCAACACCCCCTCTTATAATCTTATAAGAGTTATTAATTATCATCAATTCTGGTCTTCTTGTATCTATATGTATAGTAGATTTTTTAATTGCTTTATTGCCTGAGAAAAAATTCCATTTACTAGCATCCACTGCTTCTATAGTTAGCTCAAAATTCTTTTTATTACTTACAAAACCAGTTCTAGGAAACTTTATGTCTAAAACATACTCTTTTTTTGATACTTCAAAAAGCTTTTTTGATAATACTATAGAATTTTTTCCATCACTCAATGTTGCACGAATAAATTTTATACCACTCTCATCACTTATCTTAACCGGTATCGGTTTTTTCAAATTCCAATCTATACTACTTTTCAAATTTATTGTAGGTGGTACTCTTTCAAATATTTTTGAATTATAAAGATACCCTAATGCAGCTGCTATCAAAATCAAAATGATTAAAACTATTATCCCTGATGAACTATTCTTTTTTCTCATACTCTCTCTTTATTAAATCTATTATTTCATTACGCGTAATACTTAGATTACTACTTTTTACATTAAAACCTGCAGCACCTTTGTGCCCTCCGCCATCGTATATAGCTGAAATCTTGGAAACATCTATTTTCCCATCACTTCTAAGTGAAATTTTACAACCATTTTTTACTTCTAAAACCATCAAGGCCACTTTTACATTTACAATATTACGAAGCATACTTATAATATTTTTTGTATCACTTCTTTTTGCTCCTGTTGCCTCTAAAGTTGCTTCATCAAAAATTATAGAAGCTATAGTTGCATCACAATCAAGTTCAAAATTTCTCAACATATACGCAATCAATCTAGTCTTTGCTAAAGATACACTACTATTTACCTCATCAGCAACTTTTTTTGGATCTGCTCCAAACTCTATAAGCTCAGAAGCAATTTTAAATGTCTTTGCATCAATATTGCCATACCTAAAAAAACCAGTATCATCGGCAACAGATGTATAAAGAGCCATTGCCGTTTTCTTTGATATTTTAATATTATTATTTTTTAACAAGTTGTATACAACTACTCCAGCACTTGAAGCTTCACTAAAAACTAAATTGATATCACCAAAATTTGTGTTACTTTTATGATGATCAATATTGATTATCTCATAATCACCTTTAGTAACTCCTAGTCTATCAAAACTAGCGCTATCACAGCAAACTAGCAAATCAAAAAACTTTGGAAGTTTTCCCTGTATTTTTGAATAACCATCTAAAAAACAAAACTCTCTAGGAAGTTCGTCTTTTGTTGCATTAAAAAGTGCTACTTTTTTCCCAGTCTCTTTTAATGCACTATAAAGTGCCAATGTAGAGCCTATAGTATCTCCATCTGGGTGAATATGAGAAACTATAACAATATATCTTGCATTTATAATTTTATCCCAAGCTTTTTTATACATAAAATTTCCATTTTTTAAAGACATAATTATATTTAAAATTTCTTAAAAATAACGTTATTTTACACAGTAAAATTAAACGAATGGCTAATACTTATTAGTAATCTATACAATATAAATAAAAAAATCAAAGGAAATAGCATAGTTTGAAAAATAAAAACTATAATTAAATCAACTATATGATTACCAGCAT
>CAZBPU010000205.1:0-2937 GCA_964493845.1 uncultured Sulfurospirillum sp. | reverse complement strand
CAATGTATGGGAAGCCGTGAAATGGCTTGGGCATTGACATTTGGAACAGGTATCAGTGGTCATGAAACTTTTGATATGGCAAACTCTAAACATATGATGATTTTTGGAAGAAATTTTGCAGGAGCTGTTCAAGTAAGAGAAGCAGAAGATTTTGCAGAAGGACTTGCACGTGGCTCGAAACTAACTTATATAGATCCAAGACAGAGTGAATCTGCAGTAAATGCGACAGATTGGCTGCAGTTAAATCCTGGAACAGATATGGCATTAGCACTAGGTTTCATTCATGTAATTTTAAGAGACAATTTAGCAAATATGGATTTTGTTAGAAAATACTGTTATGGTTATAATGAGCTTTTAGAGCATGTTAAACAATATACGCCAGAGTGGGCTAGTGAAAAAACAGGAATTGATGCAAAAACTATAGAGAGAATTGCTTGGGATTTTGCAAAAGATGCTCCAAATGTTGTAGCAATTCCAGCAAGAAGAATGACAAGATATGCAAATGATACTCAAACAGTAAGAACAATAGCAATTTTAAATGCACTTATGGGAAGCTGGGGAGTACCTGGAGGAGTTTTTGTAAGAACCGCAGTTCCACTAGATCTTCCTCATCATGAACATCCTCCTGCAGCTACTGCAAGAAGAGCTGATGGAGTTGGAGAGGGTGAGAAATATGCATTTGCACCACCTAGTTTGGGACGTACAAATGGTATATATGAAGCAACTCTAAAGCAAGAGCCATACCCTATAAAGGCATGGTTGCTTTATGGAACAAATCCTATAAGTCATTCTAGTGTAGGGGTAAACAACTTATATAAAGCGATGGATAATTTAGATTTGATTATTGCTATTGATACGCAGTTTAGTGATACGGTTATGCATGCAGATGTTGTTTTTCCTGAATCAACTTATCTTGAGAGAGATGATGCTCCTTATATAGGAAAAGATAAAGTTCCTTTTGTAGCACTCAGACGTGCTGCGATTAAGCCAATTTACGATACTAAAGGGTGTTATGATATCTGTCTAGGTATTGCTGAAAAGTTTGGTTTAGAGAAGTGGTTTGAGCACTCTCCTCATCATAAGATAGAGGAGTTTTTAGCAGTTCTTACAGATGAGCAAAAAGAGACGCTTGAGAAAGATGGAACACTTCTTTTTGAAGATGTTGATCCTTATCCATGTGCAAGTGGAGCTACTCCAAAGTTTGCAACTGGTACTGGTAAAGTTCAACTTTATGTTCCTGATTTAGAAGAATTGTATAAAAAAGAGGGAGATGATTTCTCTCCAATGCCAATTTATAAAGATATAAAGCAACCTAAAAAAGGTGAGTTTAGGATGTCTTTTGGTAGAACTCCACATCACTCTCATGCAAGAACGATGAATAACTGGATACTGCTTGAGCTTCAAGATGATACACCAGTTTGGATGAATCCAAAAGATGCAAAATATCTTGGTTTTAAAGATGGAGATATGGTTAAACTAGTAAATAGTCAAACTGGTTTTACTTCACATCCTGAAGTATTGAAAGTTACTAAAAGAATCAAAGATGGTTCAGTATTTATCCATCATGGTTTTGGACATCAGACAAAGGCTTGGACAAGAGGGTATAATAAAGGAACTTCAGAAAACAACTTCATAAGTGATGATATTGATCCAATAAGTGGAGCAGCAGCATTTCATAATGGCTTTGTAAAAGTTGTGAGGGCATAGAGATGAATAATATAAATAATAAACTAAAAAAAGACAAAAACCTTGCTATGGTAATTGTCGGGGATAGATGTATAGGTTGTGATGCTTGTTATGTTGCATGTAAAACTGACTGGGATGTTCCAGCTCTTAAAGAGGCTTATAGAACAAAAGTTTGGGAAGTAGAAGGAAAAGATCAGCATGGAGACCCTACTATAGGTTTTTTACCTACTCTTTGTAATCATTGTGATAATGCACCTTGTGTTGATGTATGCCCAACTGGAGCTAGTTTTAAAAGAGATGAAGACGGCATAGTTTTGGTTGAACCAGATATGTGTATAGGTTGTAAAGCTTGTATGGTTGCTTGTCCTTATGATGCACGATACTACAATGAGCATGAGCAAACAGTAGACAAATGTACTTTTTGTCTACCTAGAACTTCTATGGGGCTAGATCCTGCTTGTGTAACAACTTGTGTAGGTGAGTCTAGAAACTTTGGTGATGTAAATGATCCTAATAGCAATGTTGCAAAACTTCTAAGAGATGCTACTTCAATAAGTAGACTGAAAGAAGATGAGGGAACATTGCCAAACGTTTACTACGTAACTGTAAATTATTGAGAGGTATAAAAGATGAAAAAAAATAAAATAGCGATATTGAGTTTAGCAATTTTGGTTTGTGTTGGACTATTTAGCACAACTCTGTCGGCACAAAATAAGCAAGAGTACAGCATGAATAAGACTCTGTGTGCTCACTATGTTAAGCTTTCAAGAGAGATGGTTGAGAGTGATAACCTTCCTTTAGCAAAAGTTTACGCAGCAAAAGCTATTCAGGCAAATAGTTGGGAAAAAGCAGCTTGGGCAAATTATGATGATGTAGCTCAAAGACTTGCAGATAATGGTGAACTTGAAGATTTTGAAACTTTCATAGAAAATTCTCAAGCACAAGAAGCTCCTAGTGCTGGTGATGGTGGAAGTAAATTTGAAGGTTGTTAATTTAACGTGTTAAATAAAAAAAGAAGAAAATTCTTAAACCTCCTACCTTATGTTTTGGTAGGAGGTTTTTCATATCCTATATCTAAGTTTTTATTTTTTAGTGAAAACCCAAACATTAAGATGACTATTGCATTAAAAAATATAAATGAAGGTATAACATATATAAAAAAATCTCAATTTTTTATATATAAAAAAGATGATATTATAGATATCTATAATGCACATTGTACACATATGGGATGTATTATAAATTTTGATG
>CAZBPU010000204.1:0-2960 GCA_964493845.1 uncultured Sulfurospirillum sp. | reverse complement strand
TCTTGATATCTTTTTGCTGTTTCACTCTCTGGTTTAAAAAGAACTACTGGTTTACCAGCATCTCCACCTTCTCTAACAGCAGGCTCGATTGGAATCTCACCTATAACTTGAGTTTCAAACTTTTTTGCAAGTGGTGCAGTTGTACCTTTTCCAAAAATATCATACTCTTTCCCACTATCTGGACAGATAAATCCACTCATATTTTCCATAATTCCAGCTATTGGAATATGAAGTTTTTTAAACATATCTAAACTTCTCTCAGTATCATCAAGTGCAACTTGCTGAGGAGTTGTGACACAAATACCAGTTGTAACAGGAACACTCTGAGCTAAAGTAAGCTGAGCATCACCAGTTCCAGGAGGCATATCGATAAATAGTACATCCAGTTCACTCCAAAGAATATCACGAAGCAATTGCTCGATAGCCTTCATAATCATAGACCCTCTCCAAATAAGAGATTGTCCCTCTTCCATAAGACTTCCCATACTCATCATCTCAACACCATGAACAAGAATAGGCTTAACTTTTTGGCCAACAATCTCTGGAGATTTTCCAACAACACCTAACATACGAGGTACATTTGGTCCATATATATCAGCATCTAAAAGTCCAACTTTTTTACCTTGCGATGCCATAGCTAAAGCTAAGTTTACAGTTGTAGTCGTTTTACCAACTCCACCTTTTCCTGAACTTACCATTACAAAGTTTTTTACATGTGGAGTTATATTTTTACCACTTTGTGAGTTACTCTTTTGAGCTGGTTCTTTTGGTTGCTTAATTGCAATATCTACTCTATTAGCACCAGCTTTTGCTAAAACGCCTTCTATATTTGCCTTTAGCTCGCTTGCTATCTCTTTACTTGCTGAAAGTATCTCTACTTCAACAAATACATTACCATCGCTTACTTCGATATCTTTTACGAAACCGAAAGTTACAATATCTTTCTCAAAGCCTGGGTATTTAACACCCTTTAATGCTTCAAGAACACTATCTTTTGTCATTATTTTTCCTTTATTTAGTTTTCTTGTTAGTATTAATCTAATTAGGAGTAATTATATCTTAATTAAATTAATATTTTCTTTACGACTCAGTTAATTCAGGATTATTTTTTACAATATCTCTTGAAATCTTATATGAACAAAACTTTGGTCCACACATTGAACAAAATTCTGCATCTTTAAATACATCTTGAGGTAAAGTCTCATCATGATACTCTTTAGCACGTTCTGGATCTAAACAGAGTTCAAACTGCTTATTCCAATCAAAACTATATCTTGCATCACTCATAGCATTATCCGGATCCATTGCACCTTTTCTACCACGAGCCACATCAGCTGCATGAGCAGCAATCTTATATGCTATGATTCCTTCTCTAACATCATCAGCATTTGGAAGACCTAAGTGCTCTTTTTTTGTTACATAACAAAGCATACTAGCTCCATGCCAACCGCCAACTGCAGCTCCAATAGCACTACTTATATGATCATATCCAGCGGCAATATCAGTTACAAGTGGTCCAAGTATATAAAAAGGAGCTTCATGACAATACTCACGTTCCAATTTCATATTTCGTTCTATTTGATTTAAAGGAACATGTCCTGGACCTTCTATCATAACTTGTACATCTTTTTCCCAAGCTCTTAAAGTAAGCTCACCTAAAACTTTAAGCTCACCAAGTTGTGCTTCATCACTAGCATCATATAAACAACCAGGACGAAGTGAATCCCCAAGTGAAAGAGCTACATCATACTTACGACAGATATCTAATATCTCATCAAATGCTGTATAAAAAGGATTTTCTTTATGATAGTGCATCATCCAAGCAGCCATAAGTGAACCACCACGACTAACTATACCCATCTTTCTTTTTGCTATCAAAGGCATAGTTCTAAGTAAAAATCCAGCGTGAATAGTAAAGTAACTAACACCTTGCTTTGCTTGACGCTCAATAACTTCAAGCATCTTTTCTATAGTTAAATCTTCTATTTTATTGTTTATATCATGTAAAATTTGATACATAGGAACTGTTCCAACAGGAATATTGGAGTTTGCTATAACTTCTTTTCTAATAGCATCTAAATCTCCACCTGTCGAGAGATCCATAACTGTATCTGCTCCATGTTTTTCAGATACTTTTACTTTTTCTACTTCCAAAGCTGGATCTGAAGCTAATGCAGATGAACCAATATTTGAATTTACTTTACATTTTGTTGCTATTCCAATTGCCATTGGCTTTAATGAAGTGTGCATAACATTGGCTGGGATTATCATCCTACCACGTGCTATCTCTTTTCTTACTAACTCTTCAGCCAAGTTTTCTACTTTGGCAACATATTGCATCTCTTCTGTAATAATACCCTGACGAGCATAATGCATCTGAGTTCTGACTTTGTCATTTATTCGTTTCTCAACCCACTGTTTTCGCATTGCGTGTCCTTATTTAAAAGAAAGAATTTAACACAAAAAAGATAAAAAAAAGCTTTCATAGTGTATAATATAGCCATCTTAAACCAAACTAAGGCATAACAGTAAGTCAAAAATGAATGAGATGTGAAGTAGTTGGCTTGAAGACTTGACTAGTCAAATCGAAAGTCAAATGCTTTGCAGATTGTTTATTTTTGACTTATCCGAAGGACGATTAGAAAAATGCACACTTGTTTTGTTAAAAGGCATCGAAGCTACCAGTAGCTCCTTCAACCTTTTGCCTCGCAATTGTACTTTTTTCTAATCGCTGTTATACCTTAGTTTGGTTTAAGATGGCTATATCGTAACACTTAAGGAAAAGGACTAAATTTGCCCGATTTATCTCTAGTTATGTTGGGAGCAGGAACATCTTCTAGATTTAAGATGTCTGCCAAAAAACAGTGGCTAAGAACGGAGCATACTCCATTGTGGCTTTATGCAACTCAAAACATAATTAAAAATCATACTTTTAAAAAGGTTATTATTGTCTGTTCTAA
>CAZBPU010000203.1:0-3008 GCA_964493845.1 uncultured Sulfurospirillum sp. | reverse complement strand
TTATCAATAACTCTTTTTTTCTCTTCAAGATACTTTGGAATTTGTTTTAATTTCAATGATAAATCTTTTATCTCTTTAGTTATCTTTTTAATACTATCATTAAACTCTTTTGTCATACTTGGATCAATTAAAAACTTATTGTTTGTACCTTTTAGCTCTTTTATCTCTATAGTATCCGAAGCTATTATATTTACATTTGAAGCTAACTCTTCTATAACTATATTTTTACCTATAATCTCTCCACCAATAGCCTGTTTTACATTGATAATATCTCCTATTATCTTGCCACCTTCAAGCCTATCTACATTAATTTCTTCAGCAGTAACAGTACCACGATGAATAGTGATTTCTGCAGTTTTGGCTTCAATAATAGATGTCTGATGAGTTTGCCCACCAATAGTCAATTTTTCAGCTTTTAATTTTGCTCCACTTGCTACATTACCTTTTATATTAAGCTCATAAGTTTCTACACTCATACCAGGACCTATAGCATCTTTGAAAACATCATCTTCAGTTATATTCATCTTCACTTCTGCACTTATATCAGTTTCTATAGAACCTGTAGTTTTAAAACTAACTTCATCTACTTCCATATTTTCTTGTATATCAAATGAACCAGGATTTTCTTCTGTTACATAGCCATTTTTACCTGCCACATATCTTATTCTCTCTTCATCTTCTTTTTTTAAGATGTTCTCTGTATGATTTATAAGTATCTCTTTATCAGCCTGTGGCTCTTTTACAGATATAAATTTCCCTTGACAATTACGACCAGGAGTTCCAACTTGAGGTTTAATATACTCCATAATACAATCGCCCTCAGATACAGCCTGTATATACCCTCTTTTAGAATAGTCCACTCTACCTTGCTCATCTTCACTCTTTGAAAGATTCTTTTTATAGTGATAAATAAAATCATCATTAATAGGGAGTATAGGGTCTATTCCTTGACAAACTACAAACATACTCTCTTCACTCATTATTCCATTAACGCGTATACCTGAAACTACTGTTTTTATCTCTTTATACATTAAATCATCAAGTACACCGACAAGAATACCTGCTCTAATTTTCTTTTTATTTATCTCTTCTATAATCTTATTTTCTATTTTAGAAAAGTACTTAACTTCTATATCTTTTTTTATAGTTACTATTACTTTAGTAAGTGCTTTATTGCCTCCGAGAACTATAGGAGGTAAGATAGGTGCATTTTCATCTTCTTCAACCTTAAAAATATCTACTTTGTATATCTGTTTTATTTTTAAATCAGGATTTAAAATAAACTCTTTCTCTTTAAACTGCTTAAGTTTCTCTTTATCAGCTTCCTGCCAAACATCATCTTTTCCTAATAGAAAAGATGTTTTAATTTTTATAATTTTAAAATCAAGTTCAGACAGAGATAGATTATTAGCTGCAGCTATACTTTTTATCTCTCTAGGTATATTTTCACTCTCAACAATAATAGATTTAAACTCTGATTTTTCATTATCTTTATCTTTCTTCTCTTCAGAGTTATCACCCCTAATTTTATTAAAAAGTCCCATTATATTTCCTATATTTTTGTAAGAATAATAGACATTATACTAAAAAAAGATTAATTAACCCAAAAAACAGCACCTTTTGGTTACCATTCTATATGATTTTTAAAAATTTTTTTACAAATAGTATTGGTATATTAGTATCACGTATATTTGGTTTAATAAGAGACCTCCTTACAGCTTCAATTTTAGGAGCAAATATATATAGTGATATATTTTTTGTTGCCTTTAAGCTCCCAAACCTTTTTAGACGTATTTTTGCAGAAGGTGCTTTTAGTCAAAGCTTTATACCTGCTTTTATAAACTCAAAAAATAAATCTGTATTTTCTTATAATATATTCACTAAATTTTTTATTTTTCTTATATTTTTATCATTTGTTGTAACAATTTTTAGTGGTTTTTTTGCTAAACTAATTGCTCTTGGATTTGATGATAAAACTCTTGCCATCGCTTCTCCTCTTGTTGCTATAAACTTTTACTACCTTCCACTTATATTTGCTGTTACTTTTTTAGGCTCACTTCTACAGTATAAAAACCACTTTGCAACAACAGCATTTTCAACAGCACTACTAAATATAGCTTTAATTAGTTCTTTACTACTCACAAATGGTATGGAAAAGATTGAAATAGTCTATGCGATGAGTTATGCCGTCATAGTCGGTGGAGTCTTGCAACTACTTACTCATATAATTGCAATTAAAAATAGAAATCTTTTGAAACTATTTAGATATGGTTTTACAAATAAAAAAAACAGTAAAATAAAAAATGAAAATAGGCAATTTTTTAAATCTTTTTCTCATGCAATTTTAGGTAATTCAACTCCTCAAATATCTGCTTTTTTAGATACTTGGATTGCTAGTTTTTTACTTACTGGGAGTATAAGCTATCTCTACTATGCAAATCGTATATTTCAACTTCCTCTAGCCCTATTTGCCATCGCACTTAGTGTAGGAGTCTTTCCCAAAATTGCAAAACTTATAAAAAACAATAAAAAAGAAGATGCACTTTTACTTTTTAAAAATGGTTTTTGGTTTTTACTATTTTTACTTACTCTTTCGGCGATAGGTGGTTTTATGCTTAGCCAAGAGATAGTAAAACTACTTTTTCAAAGAGGTGCATTTAGTGCACAAGATACTATAAAAAGTGCTGAAGTTTTGCAAATGTATATAATAGGTCTTATTCCTTATGGCTTAGCAAAGTTATTCTCATTATGGCTTTATGCTACACTTAGACAAAAAGAGGCAGCAAAAATAGCATTTTATGCTCTTACAACAAATATCTTACTTTATACTGTTTTAGTTGAACCTTTAGGTGTTAAAGGATTAGCTCTTGCAAGCTCTTGTGCAGGTATCGTTCTTTTAGGTTTTACAGTGCATTCATTTGGCATAAAAGAGTTTTTAGATATAATACGCGACAAAAAACTATTTATATTTGTTGGAATGCTCTTCGTTTACATTCCAGCTCTTTTAT
>CAZBPU010000202.1:0-3009 GCA_964493845.1 uncultured Sulfurospirillum sp. | reverse complement strand
ATTTATGTATAAAGCAAAAAATACTAAAAAATCTAAAATAGTATTAAATAATTTTGCTATTAAAAACAAGTAAAAGAGTGTAAAACTATATATCTTTCTCCTAAGTTAAAAAACCTCAGTCATCGCAATATGTTCTGCTTTTTTTAGTAACTCTTTTGCGCCTCTATCAATAAATCTTTTAGCTATCTCTTCACCTTTTGTTTTGTACTCTTCTACACTACAAGTAAGTTTTTCATAGATAACTTCTTCCCCATCAGGTAAACCTACTAAAGCTTGGATATTTACAATATTATTGTCTATTTTTGCATTGATTCCAATTGGAACTTGACAACCACCTTCTAAAATACGAACAAACTCACGCTCTATAGTTGTTTCTACTGTTGCATCTTCATCTCTTAAAACTTCAACAATAGCAGCTACTTCAGGAGTATCTACTATCTCTATCCCAAGTGCAGCTTGACCCATAGCTGGAATCATAAGCTCTTCACTTATAGGAGTAAAGTATTTTATCTCTTCTTGAAGTCCAAGCCTTTTTATACCAGAGCTTGCTAAGATTATGGC
This sequence comes from uncultured Sulfurospirillum sp., assembly GCA_964493845.1. Lineage (GTDB taxonomy): Bacteria > Campylobacterota > Campylobacteria > Campylobacterales > Sulfurospirillaceae > Sulfurospirillum_A. Next base: position 2,448 of record CAZBPU010000202.1, on the reverse strand, counting down.
ATCATATTGACCCTCTTTTAGTTTTCTAATTCTTGTATTTACATTACCACGAAGATTTTTGATAGTCAAATCTGGTCTTATTTTTAGTATCTGCATTCTTCTTCTTAGACTTGTTGTTCCAACTACTGCATTTTGAGGTAACTCTTCTATAGAAGAGTATTTTTCACTCAAAAGTGCATCTCTTGGATCATGTCGTTTTGTAATAATAGCTAGTTTTAAACCATCAGGAAACTCCATAGGAACATCTTTTAAAGAGTGAACTGCTATATGTGATTCTCCTGCAAGCATAGAAGTTTCAAGCTCTTTTGTAAACAAACCTTTTCCACCTATTTTTGCTAGTGGAGTGTCAAGGATCTGGTCGCCTTTAGATGTCATAGAGTTTATAACTACCTCTAGGTTTGGATGAGCCTCTTGTAGTCTTGCTTGGATATGCTCAGCTTGCCACATTGCGAGTTTACTTTCTCTTGTTGCGATTATAAGTTTTTTCATTTTACTTCTTTAGTAGTTTTTTATACATATTTCTATGGTTGTCTATTTTCCCATTTGTAAACAATCTCGGAGTTCCATTTAATCCTAACTCATTTACAATTTTCATATCTTCCTCTAATCTACTCAAAATATCTTTTTGATTTATATCTTCTAGTGTAAATTTTGTTCCCATCACTTTGTTAAAAGCATCTAAAGCTAATTGATCATCTTTTTTATCAAAATCAAATGCCTCTTCATATACCTTTATATCAACATCTTTCATACCTAATTTTTTAGCTGCTAAACTTGCTTTTATAAGAGTTTTTGAATTTGGGTGTATATTTAATGGAAAGTGATAATAGTAAAGGACAAATTGGTTTGGATATTTTTTAACAAATTCTATAATATCAGGCATAAATCCCATACAAAAAGGACACAATGGATCACTAAAGATAACAAGCTTGTTTGTTGCACCTTTTTTACCAGCAATTATATTTTTATCATTATAAAACTTATCGTCAAAATCTGGTACAAAATTACTCTTTATACTTCTTGCATTGTTTATATCTAAAAAGTCTCTTGCCACAATCTTACCATTTGTAAATATCTTATCACTTATAGTTATAGATTTATCTTTACCAATTAAATCTAAATCAATTTTTACAAAATACACTTTCCAACCAGCCATATCTTGCATATCTTGACTACCATCTAATCTTATCTTTTTTATTTTATAACTTTTGGTAGCTTTAACTGATTTTGATAAAAATTTTAATATTTTATCCTCTGTAACTCCTGCAAAAAGTGTATTAGCACTTAGTGCGATCATCAATAACTTCAACGTCAATGATTTCATCATCTTCCTTTCTTGTATGTTGTATATCTTCTATATCTATATTGTCTTTTACATGTAGAATTTTTCTTGCAAACAGAGTTGCAAAAAAACTAAACTGTAAAAACAAGCCTATTATGTCACTAAAAAAACCTGGTACTATTAGTAAAAGTGCTCCTAGAAGTGTAAAAGCATTAAGTTTTTGAAACTCTTGCATAGATATAGTTCTACTTTGCATTGCTCTCATGCTTTCAACAAAAGTATTACGAAAATTACCAAGTAGCATAAAACCTACCATAGCAGAAAATATTATCTCTACAAATGTAGCAAGTCCACCTATCTGCGAAGATATATTGACACTTACTACTACTTCTAAAAACAGATATACTAAAAAATAATTCAAGCTAATAGTTCCTTTATTTTAGACTCTACTTTATCCAAACTTAGAGATGTTTTCTCTAGTGTTTTTCTATCTACTAATTCAACTTGACCATCTTTAAGACCTTTTCCAACTATAAGAGCATAAGGAAAACCTATAAGCTCAAAATCTTTTATCTTAGATCCAAATCTGTCTTTTCTATCATCAAGAATAATATTATAATCCTCTTCTTTTAATAATTGGTAAATATTTTCACCAAATTTTAACTCATCTTCATTTTTAATATTTGAGATAATAATATCTAAATCAAATGGTGTAGTTTGTCTATTCCAGATACACCCTTTTTCATCATGGCTAGCTTCAATCATAACAGCAATCAAACGACTTACTCCAACACCATAACAACCCATATAAAATGGCTTAGCTTTTCCATTTTGATCTAAAAAAGTTGCATCCATAGCTGCTGCATACTTCTGACCTAGTTGAAAAATATGACCAACTTCAATACCCTTTGTAATACTAAGTTCACCACCGCAACAAGAGCACTTATCGCCAGCATTTACTTCTATAAGGTCTTTATATCTACTCTCTTTAAAGCTAAACATACCCATACCAACATTATGGTACTCATGCTCATTTGCTCCACATATTAAGTTTTTTTCTTCTTTTAGTTCATTGTCTATATAAAAGTTTATATCTTCAGGTAAGCCAAATGGTCCACAAGAACCAGCTACTAAACCTGCATCTTTTATCTCTTGCTCATTTGCAT
>CAZBPU010000201.1:0-3016 GCA_964493845.1 uncultured Sulfurospirillum sp. | reverse complement strand
CTCATAACCCGAAGGTCGATGGTTCAAATCCGTCTCCCGCAACCAATTTTTTAATTTAACTGATATTGGGGTGTCGCCAAGCGGTAAGGCACTGGTTTTTGGTACCAGTATTCAGGGGTTCGAATCCCTTCACCCCATCCACACCTTCCTAAATAAAGAAACATAATGAAAAGACTTTTTTTCCTCAACCACTCCCCTCTTGATGTACTGTTTACAAAAAATACAAATGATTTTGTTGTTAATGAAATTCCTTTATATGAGTTTAGTGGTGAAGGTGAACATCTTATCTTACATATAAGAAAAAAAGATTTGACAACTTGGCAGATGGTTCAACGTCTTAGTGAAGTTTGTGGAGCAAAAACACGTGATTTTGGATATGCTGGTCTTAAAGATAAAGATGGCATGACTACTCAGTATGTATCTGTTCATAAGAGTTATGAAGAAAAACTAGAAAATTTTAAAGATGATAAGATAAAAATCATTTCAAAAACATATCATAACAATAAGATAAGAGTAGGGCATCTAAAAGGCAATAGATTTTTTATAAGATTGAAACGAGTAAATAAAGTAGATGGACAAAAACTTGGTAATGCATTGAAAACACTTAAAAAAGAGGGCTTTCCAAACTTTTTTGGATATCAACGTTTTGGACGTGAGGGAGATAACTATATCTTAGGTCGTGAGATACTAGAAGGAAAAAGAAAAGAGCGTAAAAGAAAGATGAAGATGTTTTTCATAAGCTCATATCAGAGTTATCTTTTCAATAACTGGTTATCAGCTCGTCTTGAGATAGGACATATACTTAGTAGTTTCGATGATACTCAAGCTGCAACTGCTCTTGGTTTTTCAAAAGAGTTAATAAAAAGCCTAAGAAAGCAGAAAAAATTTTTTAAAGTTTTTGAAGGTGATGTTGCTCATCACTATCCAAATGGTAAACCTTTCATAGTAGAAGATTTGGATACTGAGATAAAAAGATTTGAAGAAGAAGATACAACTATAACAGGTTGGTTACCAGGGCATAGAAGTATGCAAAGTGAGGGATTTGTCCAAGAGATGGATGAAAAGATTTATGCAGAATCAGAGCCATTTTTAAAACAGATGGATGGTACTCGTAGATTTGGATGGGCATTTTTAAAAGATGTCGAATACAAATATATAGATGAAGAAAACTGGTTTGAAATGCACTTTAGCCTACCAAAAGGCTCTTATGCAACAGTAGTTTTAGAAGAACTTACACACAATTTAAAATAATATGTTATAATCACGCCCTTAAAGGTACATCAGGTGATTGCTTGAGTTAATCTCAAGAGGAAAGTCTGGGCTGCAATGAGGCATGGTTCCGTCTAACAGACGGCTGGGGTAACCCAAGGGAAAGTGCAACAGAGAATAGACTACCCTTTACATGTAAAGGGAAAAGGTGAAACGGTAGGGTAAGAGCCTACCAGAGTTTTGAGTAATCATAACTGCTTTGTAAACCCAACCTGCAGCAAGAATGGATTGGTCAGCCTCATAATTTTACCATTCGCTAGAGTGTTATCGTAAGATAACAAGTAGATAAATAGTCACCCAATGACATGACCCAGCTTATCGATGTACCTTTAAACCACAACAATACACTTCGCAACTAAATCAGCAATTTTTTTTCCATATTCATCTAACTTTTGTAAAGAGAGCCTAGAAGCGGAGCCAGATATACCTACTGAGCCTATTAGGATGTTCTCTTTGTTGAAAAGGGGGACTGCTACACATCTTAGACCGTATTCGTACTCTTCGTTGTCTATGGCATAGCCTCTGTTTCTTACTTCTTTTAGATATGATTCTAGATTCTCTTTTGTGGTTATTGTGTTGTGTGTATATTCGTTTAGTTTTACTTTGTCAAGAGAGTAGTTTCCAAAAGCAAGTAGCGATTTACCTAGTGCATTTGTGTGGAGTGGGGCATGTAAGCCTATGGAATTTCTTGTTTTTAGGACTCTATTTGAGTTGTCAACTTGGTTCAGGTAGAGTATATTGTAGTCATCAAAAATACCCACATAACTACACTCACCTGTATGGAAGTAGATATCTTCTAAGAGTGCTTTTGTTTTTTTTACTATGAGTTCTATCTTCGTTTTTTTGGTTGTGTTCTCAAGTATATCTGTTGGGATTATCTCTTTTGAGTTTTCAAGGTATGTTATGAAGCCTTCAGTATTTAGAGTAGAGATGAGTCTGGACATAGTACTTTTGTCTATGTCGAGATGTTTGCATAGTTCTATCGCGGTTATTGGTTTGCTATGGGCTATTATCTCTTTTAAGACAGATAAACCTTTAGCAAATGATTTAATTTGATTTGACATTTGTTATTGTACCAAAATTGGGTGCAGATTATGCACCCATAAGGAATTATTTGAGTAGTTCATGAAACTTTGCTAACCATTCAGGGTGAGCTGGCCATGCTGCAGCAGTAACCAAGTTACCATCTACATGTGCACTTTCAAAACCAATATCAGCCCAAGAAGCACCCTGAAGTGCCAAATCCGGTGAACAAGCTGGGTAACAAGAACAAGTTTTATTTGCTACTACGTTTGCAGCCACTAAAACTTGAATGCCGTGACAGATAGATGCTATTGGTCTATTGTCATTGTTGAAGCTTTGTACGATTTCAAGAACTCTTGGATTTAGTCTTATATACTCAGGTGCTCTTCCTCCAGGAATCAATAAAGCATCATAGTTAGACTCAACAACATTATTAAAAGTTGCATTTAGTGTAAAGTTATGTCCTGGCTTTTCAGTATAAGTTTGGTCACCTTCAAAGTCATGGATAGCAGTTTTTATCTGTTCACCTGCTTTTTTGTCTGGGCAAACTACATCTACATCATAACCTAACATTAAAAGACATTGAAATGGAACCATTATTTCATAATCCTCAACAAAATCACCTGTAACAATTAGAATCTTTTTAGCCATGGTATCTCCTTTAATTTAAGAAAAATAGATATTTTCTCTATATATGAAAACTTTAACATGAGTATACTTTATA
>CAZBPU010000200.1:0-3044 GCA_964493845.1 uncultured Sulfurospirillum sp. | reverse complement strand
TATTGTGAAGCTGTACGTGGTCTTATAGATGGTGGTGTTGATGTTTTTCTTATAGAGACTGCACAAGATCCACTTCAGATAAAAGCTGCGCTTCATGCTATGCAAGATATGTGTAAAGATAGAGACATAGAGATTCCTATTATGGTTTCGGTAACAATAGAGCTTAGTGGTACTATGCTTATAGGTACTGATGCTATTACGATTTCAACTATAATGGAGCCATTTGATATACTTTCTCTTGGTTTCAACTGCGGAACAGGACCTGAACAAGTTAAAAAACATGTAAAGACTTTAAGTGAAGTTTGTAAATTTCCTATCTCAGTTCATGCAAATGCAGGACTTCCTCAAAACAGAGGAGGGGTTACATTTTATCCAATGCAGCCTAAAGAGTTTACAGATTTACAGGAAAGCTTTTTGGACTTCGATGGAGTTTGTATACTTGGAGGATGTTGTGGAACTACGCCAGAGCATATAGAGATGCTTACATGTAGAGTATCAAGCAAAGCTCCAAAACCGCCAGTTGGTCAATCTCCTATGGCAATAGCTTCTTTATTTGAAACAAGAGCTTTAAAACAAGATCCAGCACCATTTCTTATAGGTGAGAGAAGTAATGCAACTGGTTCAAAAGCATTTCGTGAACTTATACTTGCTGAGGATTATGATACCTCCTTATCTGTTGCACAACAGCAAGTAAGAAGTGGAGCTCATGGGATTGATGTGAGTGTTGGATTTGCTGGACGAGATGAGATAAAAGATACGATTGAAGTTGTTGGAAGATATGTACAAAAAATCTTATTGCCACTTATGCCAGATACTACACAAGTTCCTGCACTTGAGACAGCACTTAAACTTATAGGTGGAAAACCTATCATAAACTCGGTAAATCTAGAAGATGGAGAAGAGAAGTTTGATAAAGTATGTTCTTTAGCAAAGAGATTTGGTTGTGCTTTAGTCTGTTTGACTATAGATGAAGTAGGTATGGCAAAAACAAAAGATGAGAAGATAAAAGTTGCTCAGCGGATTTATGACCTTGCTACTAAAAGACATGGGATTAATCCAGAAAACTTAGTATTTGATCTGCTTACTTTTACAGTTGGTAGTGGAGATGAAGAGTACCATACGGCTGCTATTGAAGTTATAAATGCTATAGAAGAGTTTAGTAAAATGCATCCTGAAGTTGGGTTTGTTCTTGGGGTTTCAAATATATCTTTTGGATTAGCTAAAAATGCAAGAGAGTATCTAAACTCAGTATTTTTACATCATTGTGTAAACGCTGGACTTAGTATGGCTATCGTAAATGTAAAAAATACAATTCCAATGTATAAGATAGATGAAGAGCAGAAAAAAGTTTGTGAAGATTTACTGTTTAATCATAGAGAAGAGGGTGATCCCCTTTTTAAATTTATAGATTATTTTTCAGATGTTAGTGAACAAAAAGAGGAAGATGATGAAGCCTACAATGCACTTAGTACCGAAGAAAAACTAGCACATCTTCTTATAGATGGGGATAAAGAGAGAATTATGCCCCTTTTAGTAACTGCAAAAGATACAATAGCCCCTGAAAAAATCGTAAATGAGATTTTGATAGATGCTATGAAAGTAGTTGGAGAGCTTTTTGGAAGTGGAAAAATGCAACTACCATTTGTATTGCAATCAGCTGAAGTTATGAAAGCAAGTGTTGATTATCTTAATCCATTTTTACCAAAAAAAGAGAAGGCAAGTGAGACAACTCTTATCATAGGAACTGTAAAAGGTGATGTTCATGATGTTGGTAAAAACCTAGTTGATATAATTCTTTCAAACAATGGTTTCAAAGTGATAAATATAGGCATAAAAGCAGATTTACAAGACTTTTTAAGTGCTATGAAAAAGCATAATGCCAATGCTATTGGTATGAGTGGGCTTTTGGTTAAATCAACAGCAGTAATGAAAGAAAACTTAGAGATGATGAGGTCAATGGGCATTGATATACCAGTTATACTTGGAGGTGCTGCTCTTAATGATAAGTTTGTTGAAGAGTTTTGTAGAGTAAACTATGATGGACCAGTATTTTATTGTAAAGATGCTTTTGAGGGTATTGAGGCGATGAGCCGTATTGAGGCAGGCAATTTTAACACTGATTTTGGACGAGCTATAGTAGATGATGAAATAGTGCAGATAAAAGAGAAAAAAAGAGATATACCTCCTTATGAAGAGATATCTATGCCTATAAGTGCCAATCCTATCCCGACACCGCCATTTTGGGGAAGAAAAAAGTTAGAAGCTGATCTTAAAAGTATAGCTTATGAGTGGATAAATCATAAGATGCTTTTTTCTCGTGCTTGGGGATATACAGGCAAGGGTATGAGCAAAGAGGAAAAACAGAAACAAAGAGATGATGTTCTTTGGCCGCTTTATGAGCGACTAAAACGAGATGTTGAGAAGATGGATCTATTTGAGCCTACTATTATATATGGTTATTATCCTTGCCGTAGTGAAAAAGATAAACTTCATATTTTAGATGAAAAAAGAGGTTATTTTAGTGATAGTGATGTTAATCGTAAGCCTTTAAATGCAGATGACATTACTCATACTTTTAATTTTCCAAGACAAGGTAGAAAACCTTATAGGTGTTTGAGTGATTATATAAGTAGTGAGAGAGATGATGTAGTTGCTTTTACTTGTGTTAGTGCTGGTGCAAAGTTTAGTGAGTATGAGAAAAAGCTTTATGCTGATGGAAATTTTACTGAGTATCATTTGTTGCATGGTTTAAGTATTGAACTTGCTGAGGCTTTAGCTGAGATTGCACATAAGCAGATAAGACTTGACTTGGGAATTGCACACAACGAAAAACATGCACTTAAAGATGTTCAAATGAAAGCTTATACCGGATGTAGATACTCTTTTGGTTATGCAAGTTGTCCAGAACTAAGTGATACAAAAGTTATATTTGATTTATTAAAGCCTGAAGAGTATGGGATTGAACTTAGTGATACATTTCAAATTCATCCTGAACAAAGTACAACTGCTATTGTTATGCACAATAGCAAAGCACTTTATTTTAA
>CAZBPU010000199.1:0-3086 GCA_964493845.1 uncultured Sulfurospirillum sp. | reverse complement strand
TATGCTTGCAAGTAGTGGAACAGGAGCTATGGAAGCTTGTGTTTTAAATCTTTGTCACTCAAAAGCATTGACAATCAATGCAGGTAAATTTGGTGAGAGATTTGGAAAAATTTGTGAAGCTTACTCAAAAGAGTATATAGAGTTAAAATATGATTGGGATACTGCAGCAGATGTTAAAGATGTAGTTGAGGCAATAAAAAATGATGAAACAATAGATGCTATTTTTATACAAGTATGTGAGAGTGCTGGTGGACTTCGTCATCCTGTAGAACTCATTGCAAAAGAGGTTAAAAAAATACGTCCAAATATAATAGTTGTAGCTGATGGTATAACAGCAGTTGGAGTTGAAAAAGTAGATACAACCCATATAGATGCTCTTATAAGTGGAAGTCAAAAAGCTTTGATGTTACCTCCAGGACTTGCTCTTATAGGTCTTAATGACAGAGCAATAGAAGTCATAGAAGATAGTGGAGTAGGGTACTACTTAAATCTAAAAACAGAACTAAAAAAACAAAAAACAAATACTACAGCATATACAGCAGCAACAACTCTTATAATCGGACTTAAAGCGATGTTAGAAAAGTTACATGTAGATGGTTTTGATAAGCTTTATATAGATACAAAAAAACGTTCAGATGCTACTAAAAAAGCTCTTAAAGCTTTAGATTTAAAAATATTTCCAAAGGCTCCTGCAAATGCTATGAGTGCAGTTTATGATGAGGAAGCAGCAAAGATTAGAAAGATTTTGAAAATAAAATATGGTGTTAATATAGCAGGTGGTCAGGACCATGTAAAAACTACTCTATTTAGAATAAACCACATGGGTTTAGTAGCAGACTATGAAACAGCTTGGACTTTAAATGCAATAGAAATGGCACTTGAAGAGATAGGACGTCGTCCTTATGATGGAACAGCAAATAAAATATATACAAAAGAGATAACGATATGAAATATTCTATGCAAAGCATAAGCTTTAATCGCGAGGAATTTAACTCGGACGTGTTTGAGTTAAAGGGGATAATAAAATGATAGATGAACATGAAATACCAATAGGAAGTAGACTTTATTTTGGAAAAAGTGCAAAGTTAAAAAGAAACATAGAGGCAACTGCAAGTGAGCTTTTAGAAAATGCAGATTTTGAAGAGATAGTAACTCCTTTTTTCTCATATCATCAGCATAAAAGTTTAAATGAAAAAGAGATTATTCGTTTTTCTGATGAGCAAAACAATCTAGTATCACTTAGAGCTGATAGTACGCTTGATGTTGTAAGACTAATGACAAAAAGATTAGGACGTAGCACAAAGCAGAATAAGTGGTTTTACATACAGCCAGTTTTTAGATACCCAAGTCTTGAAGTCAATCAAATAGGTGCTGAGTTTATTGGGAATAGTGATTTAACACAAAGTATAGAACTCTGTGCAGAAGTGTTTAAAAAGTTTAATTTATCTCCTTTGGTTCATATAAGTAATATTAAAATTCCAAAAATGATTGCAGAAGAGTTAAATCTTGATTTGAGTATATTTGAGAGAGCAGAACTTCAAAAAATACTCTCTTTAGATATAGATTGGCTTGAAAAATTAGCGTGTTTACAAAAACCTAAAGATATTGATGAAGTTATCAAAATAGTACCTGATAATATAAAAGTAGAATTAGAAAAAATGAAAGCACTTTATGAAAAATTAGAGTATAAAAATGTACACTTTTCGCCACTTTATTATGTCAATATGAGATACTATGATGAACTGTTTTTTAGATTTATTGAGAAAAATGGTACTTTAGCAAAAGGTGGAAGTTACAAAAGTGAAGGCATGGAATCAACAGGATTTGGTCTTTATACAGATGCATTAATAGAAACAATAATTAGGAATGACAATGTCTAACAGAGCAGATTTAATAGTAGGAATTCAGTGGGGAGATGAAGGTAAAGGTAAGATAGTTGATATGCTTGCTCAAAAGTATGACATGGTTTGTCGTAGCCAAGGTGGACACAATGCTGGACATACTATATGGGTTGATGGTGTTAGATATGCTTTGCATCTTGTTCCTTCAGGAGTGCTAAATAAAGATGCTATTAATATCATAGGGAATGGTGTTGTAATGGCACCAGAATCACTTATAGAAGAGATGGAGCAGTTTGATGAGAGTCTTGTTGGACGTCTTTTTATAAGTGATAAAGCACATCTAAATTTACCATACCACTCTTTGGTAGATATTGCTAGAGAGAAGTTAAAGGGTGATAAAGCAATAGGAACTACTGGAAAAGGTATAGGACCAGCATATGCAGATAAGATAAATAGAGTAGGGCATAGAGTTGGAGAACTTTTAGATGAAGAAAAGCTTTGTGATTCTATTATGTCTGAGTTTGCACAAAATAGGCCACTTTATGATGCTTTAAATGTAGAGATTCCTAGTCGTGAGAAGACGATGGCTCAACTTAAAGAGTACAAAGAGAAACTTGCTCCTTTTATAGCCAATACAACCATTATGGTTTGGGATGCATTGGATGCTAATAAAAAGATTCTTTTAGAGGGAGCTCAAGGAACTCTTCTTGATATTGACCATGGAACTTATCCTTATGTTACTAGCTCATCAACTGTTAGTGCGGGAGCTTGTACTGGTCTTGGGATTAGCCCAAAAGATATAGGAAAAGTTACGGGAATAGTAAAAGCATATACTACTAGAGTAGGACACGGTCCTTTTCCAACAGAAGATTTTGGTAAGGTTGGAGAGACTTTAGCAGATGTTGGTAAAGAGGTAGGAACTACAACAGGACGTGGAAGAAGATGTGGTTGGTTTGACGCAGTTATAGTTAAACACTCTTCAAGATTAAATGGTTGTGACCAGTTTGCTCTTATGAAACTTGATGTTCTTGATGGTTTTGAAACTATAAAAATATGTGTTGCCTATGAGTATAAAGGTAAGAAAATTGATTATGTACCAACTGATTTAGATAATGTAACACCAATATATGAAGATATAGAAGGATGGGATACAGTTGAAGGTATAAATGAGTTTGATAAACTACCAGAAGGTGCAAAAAAGTATATAAAGCGTATAGAAGAGTTAACAAATACAAAAGTAGGAAT
>CAZBPU010000198.1:0-3088 GCA_964493845.1 uncultured Sulfurospirillum sp. | reverse complement strand
ATTTATGGTATAATCGCGAAAAATATATAAAGAGAGTTTATGTTAGAAGCAAACAATATTACGATGAGATTTTCAGCACAATTGCTGTTTGAAGATATAAGTTTAAAGCTAGATGTTGGTAAAAGATATGGTCTTATAGGGGCAAATGGAGCAGGAAAGAGTACTTTTATGAAGATACTCTCAGGTGAATTGGAGCCAACAAGTGGAAATATATCAATTCAAAGTGGATTAAAAGTTGGGACACTTGGACAAAATCAGTATGCTTATGAAGATTTTACTTTAAAAGATGCTGTAATGTATGGAAATAAAAGACTTTATGATGCTATTAAAGAGAAAGAAGATTTATACATCAATGGTGATTTTGAAGATGAAAAAGTAAACGATAGACTTGCAGAACTTGAGATAATCTGTGCAGAAGAAGACCCAACTTATGAAGTTGATGTGCATATAGAGAAAATTCTTTGTGCGTTAGATTTTCCAGTCGAAGTTCACAATGATTTGATGAGTTCACTTACCGGTGGCGATAAGTTTAAGATTTTACTTGCACAGGTTTTATATCCTAAACCAGATATTCTGTTTTTAGATGAGCCTACAAACAACCTTGATTTAGAAGCTATTGCTTGGTTGGAAGAGCAGTTAAAGCGTCATGAAGGAACTATGATTGTTATTTCTCATGATAGACACTTTTTAAATTCAGTTTGTACAAATATATTAGATGTAGATTTTAGAAAAATACGTGAATTTACTGGTAATTATGATGACTGGTATATAGCAGCAAATCTTATAAGTAAACAACAAGAATTGGAGCAAGGCAAAAAGTTAAAAGAGAAAGAAGAACTTGAAGCTTTTGTTAGAAGGTTTAGTGCAAATGCTTCAAAAGCAAAGCAAGCAACTTCTCGTCAAAAAAGGCTTGAAAAACTAAATATTGAAGACCTGCAAAGTTCAACGAGAAGAGACCCCAGTATCATTTTTAAAGCAAAAAGAGATATAGGAAATGAAGTTTTAGAACTTGTAAAGATAAATAAATCATATGATGAGGTAGTTCTAAAAGATTTCAGCTTTAAAGTTGAAAAAGGAGATAAAATAGCTCTTATTGGACCAAATGGTGCTGGTAAAACTACTCTTTTAAATATAATTATGGATGAAATAAAAGCTGACAGTGGAGAGGTAAAATGGGGAGCTACTATAGAGCCTAGTTATTTCCCTCAAAATACTACTGATTTGATAGATGGAGATGAACAACTATTTGAGTGGTTACAAACTTATGATGAAAATAAAGACCTTGATGAAATTAGAAAATGTTTAGGTCGTATGCTTTTTAGTGGTGAAGAACAAAAAAAGAGCATTAAAAGTATAAGTGGTGGAGAAAAACACCGTATGATGTTATCTAAAATGATGCTACAAAAAGGCAATTTTCTACTTCTTGATGAGCCAGATAATCATCTTGATTTAGAAGCTATTATTGCTCTTGGAGAAGGGCTATTTAAATTTGCTGGTAACGTTATTTGTGTTACTCATGATAGGGAGCTTATTGATGCATATGCAAATAGAATTGTAGAGTTTAGAGCAGATGGAACAGTCATAGATTTTAAAGGTGATTACGAAGCTTATAAAGAGAAACATGAAAATTAAGATTGGTTCAGCATTAGACAATGACAAATCTTGGAGTAGTGATACTAAAAAAGGTATAAAAGAGATACTCAAAGAGAAAAAAGAACCAAATGAACACTCTATAGTTTTTAAAATGGAAAAAAGAAGAGGGAAACCTGTTAGTATTATAGGTCCCTTTTTTATATCTCAAACGCAAATGAAAGAGCTTTGTAAAAGAATCAAAAAGAGACTTGGTAGTGGTGGAACTTGTAAAGACGAGTGGATGGAGTTTCAAGGGGAGTGCAGAGATAATCTAAAAGAGTTTATCAAAAAAGAGGGGTTTAGAACAAAAAACTAATGGAACACATAGTTAATACTCTTATCCCTATTTTTTCACTTATTTTATTGGGGTATTTTTTTAAACGTATAAAGTTTCCATCAACAGATTTTTGGCCAATGGCAGATAAGTTTACTTATTATGTTCTTATGCCATCTCTTCTAATCTACAAAATATCGACTTCTAATATTGACCTAGAAAAAACTTTGGATTTAGTAACCACAGCATTACTAGCTATAAGTATCGTATTTTTTTCTCTTATCTTACTAAACTTTTTTATAAAGTTTAACAATAAAGGTTTTACCTCTATAATGCAAGGAGGTATTAGGTTTAACACTTATGTACTTCTAGCTTTTGTTGATTCTGTTTATGGTGATAAAGGTTTAGTTTTAGCTGCTATTGTGATGGCTTTTGTTATACCTTTTATAAATGTTTTATGTATCTCCACCTTTGCTTTATATATGAGAGATGGAAAATTTTCACTTTTAAAATTTTTGCAAACACTTATAAAAAATCCACTTATAATGGCTTGTGTTATAGGTGGGTTGATAAATGCTTCAGATATTACTTTACCAATAGTTGTTTTAAAATCTCTTACTATTTTGAGTGCTGCAGCTCTTCCTATTGGTCTACTTTCTGTTGGTGTTGGATTGGAGTTTAAATATCTAAAATCAGCTAAAAAAGAGTTAATAGTTGCCGTTATAGCAAAGCTTATATATTTTCCTTTTGTGATATATAGCATAGGTATAATGTTTGGTTTATCAAATGAAATGTTAGCAATAGCAGTAATTTTTGGAGCTATGCCTACAGCGGTTAGTGGATATATACTTGCTCGTGAGTTAGGAGGTGATGTAACCCTGATGGCTTCAATCATCACACTCCAAACTCTTTTGTGTATGGTAACTCTATTTTTGGTTATTCCGTTTCTTTAGAAAACTCGAACTCTTTAATACGTTTTACCAATTCGCCATCTATTGGAAATCTTCCTTCTTTCTCTTTTGAAAAGATTGTTGTTCCATCAACTTCTATTTCAAAAACACCACCAAAACTAGCAACACCAGCTATATCAGCATCAGGATAGACCGACGCAATTTCATCTACCGCACGGGTAGCTTTTGGTCTATAAGCTCACTGATTACAATAAATTATATTTACTTGCAC
>CAZBPU010000197.1:0-3093 GCA_964493845.1 uncultured Sulfurospirillum sp. | reverse complement strand
TAGGAATTGGTAGAGTTTTAAATGTAAGTGCAAATGACAAAGTAGATGCATCTTTACTTTATAGAGTTTATGACAAAGAGGATATTAAGAGTTCATTTTTGATTGACCTTCGTTTAGCTATTGCGGATATATATAAGCCTACAGAATTAGAGAGAGTAGTAGAGTATGCAACTTATACTACAGGTGTCCTTCTTAGAACTTACTCACATGCTTGTTTTTCAAATTTAGATGGAAAAGCGACTGTTAAAATAAAGAAACATACAAATGGACTTGATGCAGTTTTTAATAAAAATTCTCAAATTATGTCATATGTTGGTATTTCACAGTATGAAGATACTAAAGCAAAAAAAGAAGACAAAAGAGTTATATTAGAAGCAAATTATACTAATCCAGAGATTATTTCAATAAATAGTGCAAATAAAAAATTAGAATCTGATAGACATTATTATCGTTCAAGTCGAGGAAGTGAACCAGATTTAGATTTTGGTATGGATTATATGATAGAACTTTTAAAAAAATATTCAAAAATAGTTTTATATGCTGGAAGTCAACAAGTAATACAAGATATAGATGAGATGAGAATTCCGATAGATTTAAATATTTTAACAGATATTATAGGTGAAGAGATTCCAAAAGATAGAATTATCCAGATACTTAAGCGTCTTGGTTTTGGAGTTATTTTTAAGAGTGAACAGAGTGTTATGAATGTTATAGTTCCACCACATCGCCATGATGTAGTTAATATTCAAGATGTATGTGAAGAGATAGTCCGTATAGTTGGTATAGACAATATAACTTCAAAGCCACTTATATTTGCAGAGCGTGATAAGATGAATAATTCATATCATAACTTTCAAAAGCGAAAGATGTATAGACATCGTGCTGTTGGAGTTGGTTTTTTTGAAACACTACACTTTGTATTTGACCATCGTGAAAGAGTAGAAAAATACGCGCTTAAGACAATTTATAAAAAAAGAGAAATTACAAATCCAATAACAAATGAGTTAGATACTTTACGTTCATCTTTGATACCAAATATATTGGAATCAGTTAGTAGAAATACAAAGTTTGGTAAAAAAAGTATAAAACTTTTTGAAGTAGGAACAGTATTTGATAAGAGTAGAGAAGAGACAACAAATATTGCTTTTGTTTTTAGTGGCGAAGTTGAAACAGGAAAAGTTTCAAATCATGGTAAACCAGCTACGATAGACTTTTTTAGTTTTGCAGATAAAGTTAGTAGTGTTATTGGAAATTTTGAGATTGAAGCCTCTACACCAAAAGACAATCTAAGTAGTCCTTATGAGTATGGAAGAGTTATTTTAAATGGTAAAGATATAGGTTATATATCAAGAGTTCATCTTAATATAGAGAAAGAGTTAGATTTAAATCGTACTTATATATGCGAACTAGATATGAATGCTCTAAACTACGAGAGAAAAGAGGCTAAGCCTTACTCTAAATTTCCTGAAAGTATTAGAGACTTGAGCTTGATGGTTTCAAAAGATATGAGATTTAGTGAACTTAAAAAATATATTATGTCAATTGCTCCAAAAGAGATGAGTAAACTTTATCCAATTGATATATATGAAGATGAGTCATTTGGAGATAAAATTAGTTTGACTATAAAATTTCATTTTCAATCTGAAGAAAAAACATTTGAAGATGAAGATGTTTCAAATATGATAGAAGAGATGTTGAAATCTCTTAATGAAAAGTTTGGTATAACAGTAAGATGAGTTTTTTAAAAGTGTCACCAAAGAGTGAATTTATATTTGAAACTTCAAAGATAGCTAGTGATAAATCAATATCACATAGATGTGCTATTTTTTCTTTGTTAAGTGATAAACCTTCAATAGTAAGGAACTTTTTGAATGCAGAAGATACACTATGTACCCTTAGCATATCAGAGAGTCTTGGAGCAAATGTTAAAAAAGATGGAGATACTTTAGTAATAACTCCTCCAAAAGAGTTAAAAGAGCCTGCGAGTATACTTGATTGTGGAAATTCTGGAACAGCGATTAGACTTCTTATGGGTTTTTTATCTTCACTCGATGGTTTTTATGTTTTGCATGGTGATAAGTACTTGGCAAGTAGGCCTATGAAAAGAGTATCAAATCCTTTAAGAGAGATTGGTGCTATTATTGATGGCCGTGATGGTGGAGAATTGGCTCCTATTAGTATAAGAGGAGCCAAACTAGAGCCCTTTAACTACGATAGTCCTATTGCATCTGCCCAAGTTAAAAGTGCCTTGATACTTGCAGGCCTTAGAGCAAAAGGAGTTTCAACATTAAGTGAGCCGACTCTTAGTCGTGATCATACTGAAAAGATGTTAAGAGCTATGGGTGTAGATATAGTTTCAAATGGAACAACAGTCACTCTTCATCCTATGACAAAACCTCTAAAGCCTTTAGATATAACTGTTCCAAATGACCCATCTAGTGGTTTTTTCTTTGCAGTAGCAGCTGCCATTACACCAAATTCAAAAGTTATACTTAAAAATATGCTATTAAATCCTACAAGGGTAGAGGCATATAAAGTACTACAAAAAATGGGAACAAAAATAGAGTTCATAGAAAAAGAGAACTCATATGATAGTGTGGGAGATATAGTTATAGAGTATGCTCCACTAAAAGGAGTTGTTGTAGAAGATAATATAGCATGGCTTATAGATGAACTTCCTGCACTTAGTATTGCTTTTGGATATGCAGATGGAAATAGTTTAGTAAAAAATGCAAAAGAGCTTAGAGTAAAAGAGAGTGATAGAATATCTTCTGTTGTAGAGAATCTTAAAAAATGTGGTTTACATGTAGATGAGTTTGAAGATGGATATGAAGTAATTGGTGGTGAATTTAAAACAGCTACAGTCGATAGTTATGGTGACCATAGAGTTGCTATGAGTTTTGCAATAGCAGGATTGATAACTCCAATACAAGTTACTGATACCAAATGTATTCAAACATCTTTTCCTAACTTTATCGAACTCTTATCTTCTATAGGAAATGTATCTTATGGATATTAGATTAGCAAAAAGTTATGGATTTTGTTTTGGAGTTAAAAGGGCGATTAAGATTGCTGAAAATTCAAAAGATGCTT
>CAZBPU010000196.1:0-3098 GCA_964493845.1 uncultured Sulfurospirillum sp. | reverse complement strand
TAATCCTTCATTCTCTTTTCTAGTATTTTAGCATAATAAGAGATAGGATAGGTAAGGGCTAGATAACCAAGGGCCAAAGGTATATAGCTTTCTAACGTTGAATAAGTATAGGCATTAACCTCTTGAGCATTCATCGTAAATTCACTAATAGATATGATAGATAAAAGTGAAGAATCTTTAATTATAGAAGCAAATTGCCCTGTAAGAGGGGGTAATATTCTTTTGTATGCTTGAGGAAATATAATATACATATAAGATTGAGTTGGAGTAAATCCAAGTGATTTAGCAGACTCATACTGCCCTTTATCTATACTTTTGACACCTGCTCTTATAATCTCAGTAACATAAGCTCCACTAAACATGGCTAGTATAACAGTCCCTACTATATAGCGATTATCAAAACCAAGATTACTTGCAAATACATAGAAAAATATAAGAATTTGAACTAAAAGAGGAGTTCCACGAATAATCTCAATATAAAAGCGTGAGAAAAATCTGACTATTATAACTTTTGAATTTTGACCATAAGCAAAAATGACACCAATTATAAGACTAAGTATAAGTGCAAAAAATGAGATATAGATAGTCATAAAAAAACCATCTATAAACTTTTTTCTATACTCCCATATACTATCCCATTGAAATTCATAGTTTATATTTGTAAACATAAAATAAAAAAGAGTAAATATAGACAAACTTAACACTAAAAAGTTGAAGATATAAACACTTTTTTTAGTCTCTATATCTTTTTTTTGATCAATTTCTTGGATAAAAAAATCTTTTAAAATAGTTTATCCCTAGAAAAAGAATTGTATGCCAAGCTTATCAAAAGTAGCTCTAGCTTCTGTTAGGTATTTTTTTGAAAGATTATCAAAAGTTCCATCACTTTTTGCTTTTTTGATGAAAGCATTTACTTTTGCTTTAAATTCATCGTTACCTTTTTTTATTGCCATTCCCCAATGCTCTGGAGATTTTTGAAAAGGTTTGAGAAGTGCAACAGTAGTTTTTTGGTGTTTATTCCAGTTTTTATAAATTGTAAGTTGGTCATAAAGAAAGCCATCTGCTTTTCCTTGTATAACTTCTAAAACAGCAGCATTTTCTTTATCGAAAACAAGTAAATTAGCATTTTGTAGGTGTTTACCAGCATATATATGCCCAGTTGTACCTTTTTTTACTGCTACCTTTTTACCTTTTTGATTTAAATCATTTATATTTTTAATACCACTTTTTGTATTGGTAAGAATTGCTAAGTTTGATTGTGCATAAGGTATTGAAAAATCTATTGTTTTTTGGCGCTGTTTAGTGATAGTCATAGATGATATTATCAAATCAACCTTACCAGTTTTTAGTGATGGTATAAGTCCATCCCAAGCTATGTTTTCTATTTTTACTTCACGTCCTAAGTATTTACCTAAAGCGTAAGCCAAATCAACACTAACTCCACTTGGTTTTCCATTTACATCACTCATCTCAAATGGTGGATATTGAAGTTCCATTCCAACTACCAAAGGTTTTTCGGCAGCAACTAAATTCGTCATAGTTAAAAATAGCGTAACTAAAAGAGCGCTAAGAGATTTTAACATAATAATCCTTTCTTAAATTGTTGCATCATTGTATAGTTTATATGCTTATGAGTCAAGCCCACTTCTAAACTCTTTGTGCCCTTTTTTGATTACTATCGCTTTTTGTTTCTCTTTTTTGTGAACATCTTTTTCAACAAAGATAGGTTTTCTTGTCTTTGGGTCTAGCTCTGTGTAGTACATAAGTGTAGAGTAGGTTGATGGTGTAGGAGTAAAGACTTGAGCTTGTTCTGGATTCATTTTTAAAATATTGGTTGCAAAATCTTTTAGATTATACATGTTTTGTTCTTTGCATCCTGGATGAGCTGCTATAAGATAGTAGGTAAGAAACTGTTTTTTTCCTGACTCTTTGTTTAGTTTGTCAAAAAGCTTTTTAAATTCAACAAGAGCTTGTTTACCAGGTTTTCTCATATATGCTAAAACTTCATCATCAATATGCTCAGGAGCTATCTTCATTTGTCCACTAATATGATGATTTACTATCTCCTTTAGGTAGTTATATCCATTATATTTATCGTCACTTATAAGATCATAACGTATTCCACTAGCAATAAATGCTTTTTTTATTCCCTTAATAGCTCTTATCTTTCTAAGCATTTTTATTTGAGGAGAATGGTCTGTTTTCATGGTTTTACACATAGTTGGAGTCATACAAGCTTTATGTTCACATGTTCCTTTTTTTACCTTTTTATCACACTCAAAGCCATACATATTGGCTGTTGGTCCTCCAACATCTGAGATGATACCTTTAAAATCTTTATATGTTGTAAACTTTTTTGCCTCTTTTAGTATAGACTCTTCACTTCTACTTCGTATTGTTCTACCTTGATGTACTCCAATAGCACAAAAATTACACTCACCATAGCAACCTTGATGAGTATTTATGGAAAATTTTATAGTTTCAAGTGCTTTTACTTTACCTTGAGGCTGATGATAGGGATGTAAATCTCTCTCATAATCCAAGTCACTTATAGAGTCAAGCTCTTCAGTTGTAAGGTTTAGTGAGGGAGGATTTTGTATAAGATATCTTGTATCAACTTTTTGACAAAGTCCTTTTGCGCTTACAGGATCATTGTTGTGGTAAAAATCATCAAACATATCTATAAACTTGTTTTTATCTTTTAAACACTCATCATGACTTGGAATTTGAATATACTCCTCTTTTGGCTCTTTAGAGATGTAACTAAGACCTCTTACATGTAGAGGTTTTTCACCATTTTTTATGCAGTTTGCAAATTCAATAACACTATTTTCAGCCATACCATATATAAGGTAATCTGCTTTTGCATCAAAGATTATGGGTTTTCTAAGTTTGTTTGACCAAAAGTCGTAGTGAGTAACACGTCTAAGACTAGCTTCTATCCCTCCTAGAACGATTGGAACTGTGTTTTTAAAGTATTGGCGTATGAGATTACAGTATTTTAAAGTTGCCATATCTGGACGTTTGTTGTTTTTTCCACCTGGGGTATAGTCATCATCACTTCTAAATCTTTTTGTTGCAGTATAGTTTGAAACCAT
>CAZBPU010000195.1:0-3104 GCA_964493845.1 uncultured Sulfurospirillum sp. | reverse complement strand
ATGGGTAAATCTGCTATTGGGGCAGGTAGAAAAGCTGGTGCTTATAGTTATGTTTCTCAGTTTATGGATTTTGAAGAGATAGGTACTCCAAAAGTTGATAAAGTATATTTCCATCCTATAGCTGATATTGTAAAAAGTTGGAATAGTGAAGCACAAAAAGGAATTCATAAAGGATTTAAAGATGATTTTTCAAAGCTTAGTGTGGCACTTCAAAGTTATTTGAAAAATTTTAAAGAAGAGTTTGATGTTGAACATGATTATTTTAAGCTTCGAGGAGAGGATAATATCTTTCGTTATCTTCCACTAGAGCGTGTTGCGATACGTGTAACTAAAGGTGATACACTTTTTGAAGTTATGAGCAGAATTATTGCTGCAAAAATTAGTGGTGTTGCTTTACATATAAGTATTGATGCTACTCTTGAAAATAGTGTTGTATCTTTTCTTTATGAGAAGAAAGATACTCTTTTAAAAGTTGATGATAAAATTGCTAGAGAGAGTGAAGATGAATTTGTTAAGTGTTTTTCTAAAGTAGATAGACTTATCTATTCTGATATTTCAAAAGTTAGTAAGTATGTGTTTAAAGAAGCAGCAAAACTTGCTAAGTTTATTGTTAGAGGAACTCCTATGATGGAAGGAAGATTAGAACTTCTTAACTACTTTGAAGAACAGAGTATTTCCCATAGTTATCATAGATATGGAAACATAGGTGTAAGAGCTTTAGATAAGCAGTAATCAATCAAGGGTGGTGTATATCATTTCACCACCCTACCTTTTACTCATGAATTTTAAAAATATATTCTCTTTTTAATTTTTTTTCTATAATTTCTTCTATATTTAGTCCATCAAAATTAATATTTTCAAACTCTTCTATGGTTTGTGGTTGATGTTTTGATAACTCTCTTAAAACTTTACCTCTATATGCTTTTGCCCAATGACTTACTACTTTACCATTTTTTTTAAATTTCATTGTTATATGTTTACATTTAAGAGTATAAAATTTTTCATAAAAACCAGCTCTTAAGTCTATAACTAAATCATTTTTTAAAAAGCTGTGAATTGCTTCACTAAAATGTTCTTTATAGTATAGTTCTGTTTTAAATCCATCTATTGTAGAGCCTTGTTTAAAACGATAGTAAGGTATAGTATTTCCTGCTAGTATTGGTCCAAAAAGATTTGAAAAAATTATGCAGTTTTCAAATAACCACTCTTGTTGACTCTTATTAAGTGTTTTAAAATTTAAATACTGATAAGCTACACCACTATAACGGCTTATTGCTTTACATGTAGAAGAAGATAGTAAATCAATTTTTGTTAATCTTTCGCACTCATATATATCTTTAATACCAAAAAAATTTACTAAATTACTTGAAGTATTATTTTTTAAAAAATTATCTAATTTTTCTAAAATATATACTCTTTTATCAAAAAGTTCAGAAAATATAAAAGATGTAACTGATAGGCTAGAAGAGTCGTTAAAATCGGACTTTGCTTCACTTGGAGAAAAAAGAATTTTCATTTAGATTCCTTAAAAAATAATTTTTTTTATAATTGTAGCAAAAAAAGTTCAAAAAACCATTGACATTGCAAAGCTTTTGAGCTATAATTTCACCTCACAAACACGGTTGCTGGATTAGCTCAGCCGGTAGAGCAACTGCCTTGTAAGCAGTAGGTCACCTGTTCGATTCGGGTATCCAGCACCATTTTTTGTGTCAAATAACAGTGTTTGACCAGGAATAAATCGGTTTTTTTAATGTTAAATGGTGAGATACTCAAGTGGCCAACGAGGGCAGACTGTAAATCTGCTGACTATGTCTTCGAAGGTTCGAATCCTTCTCTCACCACCATTACATTATTAATGACGCGGGAGTAACTCAGTGGCTAGAGTTCCTGCCTTCCAAGCAGGTTGTCGCGAGTTCGAATCTCGTCTCCCGCTCCAATGATTTTATTTAGCTGGGAGCTGTTGAATTTTTTCTGCTTATTTTTTACTACAGAATCAGTTCAGTGGACTCTTCTCTAACCTATAAATCACTTGTTATTATTGTTGTTGCTGTGGTGTGCATTTTGCATATGTGCAAATTGCTCATATGGCTCAGAGGTAGAGCACTTCCTTGGTAAGGAAGAGGTCGTGGGTTCAAGTCCCGCTATGAGCTCCATAAAATTAAAAAACTAGATTGAGCTAACTTTTTAGCTTTAGTGATTGATCAAAAACTGAACTTGTTCAGATTTTGTAAAAAATTAAATAAAAAATAAAAAAACTTCATACGGAGGAAGAAATGGCTAAGGAAAAATTCGAAAGAACTAAACCACACGTAAATATAGGTACAATTGGTCACGTTGATCATGGTAAAACTACTCTTACAGCTGCAATCTCTGCAGTTCTAGCAAGCAAAGGTCTTGCAGAATTTAAAGATTTTGACGGTATTGATAATGCACCAGAAGAGAGAGAAAGAGGAATTACAATTGCTACTTCTCACATTGAGTATGAAACTGAAGCACGTCACTATGCGCACGTTGACTGTCCAGGTCACGCGGATTACGTTAAAAATATGATTACTGGTGCTGCTCAAATGGATGGTGCTATACTTGTTGTTTCTGCAGCTGATGGTCCTATGCCTCAAACTAGAGAGCATATCCTTCTATCTCGCCAAGTTGGTGTTCCATATATCGTTGTTTTTATGAACAAAGCAGATATGGTTGATGATGAAGAGTTATTAGAATTAGTAGAGATGGAAATTAGAGAATTACTTTCTGAGTATGACTTCCCAGGAGACGATATACCAATCGTTGCAGGATCTGCTCTTAAAGCTCTTGAAGAAGCTAAGACTGGTACAGTTGGTGAGTGGGGAGAGAAGATAATGACTCTTATGGGAGAAGTTGATTCTTATATTCCAGAGCCAACAAGAGAAACTGATAAAGATTTCTTAATGCCTGTTGAAGATGTATTCTCAATTTCAGGTCGTGGTACTGTTGTTACAGGACGTATCGAAAGAGGTATCGTTAAAGTTGGTGAGACTATTGAAATCGTAGGTATCAAAGATACTCAAACTACAACTGTTACTGGTGTTGAAATGTTCCGTAAAGAGATGGATCAAGGTGAAGCTGGT
>CAZBPU010000194.1:0-3138 GCA_964493845.1 uncultured Sulfurospirillum sp. | reverse complement strand
AAAGTAAACACATTTTTAGCAAATTTTAGATAAAATGCCCTTTTTATAAAGGACTAAATTGTGGAAAAAAAAATTCATCAAGTAAAAACTCTATTAGATGCTTTACCATATATAAAAACATTTAAGAAAAAAACTATTGTTATCAAATATGGTGGTTCAGCACAAATAAATAGTGTACTTAAAGATAGATTTGCTCAAGATATCATACTACTTTACCTTGTAGGTCTGCGACCTATTATAGTTCATGGTGGCGGTAAAAAAATCAACGATATGCTTGATAAACTAGATATTAATAGTGAATTTAAAGATGGATTTAGAGTTACAAATGCACAAGTAATGGAAGTTGCAGAAATGGTCCTTAGTGGCAATATAAATAAAGAGATTACAACACTCCTAAACCATCACGGTGGAAAAGCTATTGGTATAACAGGAAAAGATGCAAACTTCATAAAAGCAAAACCATTAAAAAATGGTAAATATGGTTTTGTAGGAAAAATTACAAAAGTAGATAAAAAAGTTCTTAAAAACCTGCTAAAAGAGGGTTTTATACCAGTTATAGCTCCCATAGCATCTGGAGATGATGCAACTCATGCAGGATACAATATAAATGCAGATTTATGTGCTAGTAAAATTGCAGCAGCAGTTAAAGCAGAAAAAATTATCTTTTTAACTGATACAAAAGGCATACTAAATAAAGATGGCCAACTCATAACAACACTTGATAAAAAAGAAGTTGAAAGATTGAAACAAAATGAAACAATAACAGGAGGTATGCTTCCAAAAGTAGATGCCTGTTTAGAAGCTCTTAAGGGTGGAGTTAAAAGTGCCCAAATTATAGATGGTAGAGTAGAACATTCCATATTACTTGAACTATTTACAAGTGATGGAATTGGAACAATGATAAAGGAAAAAATTTAATTATGTTTATAGAGACTAGAGGAAATGACAATAAAAGAGATGAAAAAGTAGAATTTTCATATGCAATAATGAATCCAAGTGCTAGTTTTGGAGGACTTTATGTACCTGAAAATTTACCAAAAATAGATTTAGAATTTTTGCAATTAGCTACTAAAAAAAGTTATAAACAAATCACACTTGATATACTTGAACTTTTCAATATTGATATAGAAAAATCTGTCTTAGAAAAAGCTGTTAGCTTATATGATAATTTTGATAATAAAGAGAATCCAGTACCATTAAAACAAATAAAAAATGATCTCTTTGTAAATGAACTTTATCATGGACCAACAAGAGCCTTTAAAGATATGGCTCTTCAACCTTTTGGTCATATACTCTCTAGTGTTGCACAAAAACAGAAACAAGACTATCTTATCTTAGCTGCTACAAGTGGTGACACAGGACCTGCTACACTAGATACATTTGCAAACAAAGAAAATATAAAAGTAGCTTGCTTATATCCAAGTGGAGGAACAAGTGATGTACAACGTCTCCAAATGGTAACAGAAGAAGGGGAAAATCTAAAAGTAATAGGGATAGAAGGTAACTTCGATGATGCACAAAATGCACTAAAAACTCTTTTAGCTTCACAAACTTTTAAAGATGAATTAGAAAAGTCAAATATAAAATTAAGTGCAGCAAACTCTGTAAACTTTGGACGTATTATATTTCAGATTATTTACCATATTTTTGGATATGTTTCACTAGTAAAACAGAATCGTATAAGCCTTGGTGAGAGTTTTTACCAAATAGTACCAAGTGGAAACTTTGGAAATGCTCTTGGTGCATATTATGCTAAAAAGATGGGACTTCCAATAGAAAAAATCTTAATTGCATCAAATATCAACAATATTCTTACAGATTTAATCACAAAAGGTGAGTATGACTTAAGAGATAGAGAACTACTTCTTACAACAAGTCCTGCAATGGATATCTTGATCTCTTCAAATGTAGAAAGAGTTCTATTTGATAAGTATGGTGCTAGTAGATGTAAAGAGCTAATGGAAGATTTAAAGTCAAATAAATACTACAAATTGAGTAGTGATGAACTCAAAGCTCTTCAAGAAGATTTTAGTGCAGTTTACTGTGATGATGAGTTTGCAAAAGATACTATAAGAGAGTTTGCAAGTGAAAACTATATAATGGATCCACATACTGCTACATGTCTCAAAGCCTACAACGAACTTAAAGATAAAAATCTACCTTGTATACTATGCTCAACAGCAGAATGGACAAAATTTGCCCCAACTATGCTAAATGCTATAAAAAATGATACTAAAAAATATACAGATAAAGAAGCACTTGAAGGCATAAATAAATCTTTACATGTAGAGATTCCTGAATGCATAAACTCACTATTTAAAAAAGAGATTTTGCATGATAAAGTCGTTGATAAAGAAGATATAGAAAAAGAAATTCTAAGATTTATAAAAGGTTAGTTATGATTATAATCCCTGCTCGCATGGCTTCAAATAGATTTCCAAACAAAATACTAGCCGATATCAATGGACTACCAATGGTCATTGCAACTGCTTCTCGTGTTTCAAAACTTGATAGAGTAGTTATAGCTACTGATTCATTAGAAGTAATTGAAATAGCAAAAAAGTATGGTTATGAAGCAGTGATGACAGGAACTCACCATCAAAGTGGAACAGATAGAATCAATGAAGCCTCTTTAAGCTTAGATATAGACGAAGATGAAGTCATAGTCAATGTTCAAGCTGATGAGCCTTTTATAGAGCCTGATGTTGTCCAAAAAGTCATAGACTGCGTAAAAAACAGTGATTGTTTTATGGCTAGTTGTTATAAACTTATAGATAAAACTTTTGCAGATGATCCAAATCATGTAAAAGTAATAACCGATACTAATGAAAATGCCATATACTTCTCACGTAGTAAAATACCTTATGATAGAGAAGAACACTTAGAGTATTTTGGGCACTTAGGTATATATGGTTTTACAAAAAAATCTCTTAAAGAGTTTTGTGAACTTGAACCTGCTCCTTTAGAAAATATAGAAAAACTAGAACAACTTAGAGCGATATATCATGGTAAAAAAATAGCTATGGTAAAAGTAGAGAGTGAAAGTTTTGGAATAGATACTAAAGAAGATTTAAAAAGAGCGTTGGAGTATTTTAGGGTTTAACCTATACCTACTCCATCAAAACCATCATCTTTTTT
>CAZBPU010000193.1:0-3167 GCA_964493845.1 uncultured Sulfurospirillum sp. | reverse complement strand
GAAATAAAAATATATAAAAAACACCACTTACAGATAACCAAAAAGCAATAGAAAATATGAGATGGATAAAAAGTATCAAGATGATGCACACAGTAAAAAAAAGAGTTCCAAAAGAGATAATTTTTATATTGTGAGAAAATAGAAAAAATCCAACTAAACTCATAACAAAAGCTCGTAAAATAGAAGGTGTTGCACCAAGGAAGTATGTATAATACCCTAAAATCAAAAATACTATAAAGGCTAAATCAGCACTTCTATTTCTATATGGAAAGTACCTATCTTGAAAAAAAGTATATATCGGTTTCAATAAAAAATATAAAATTGCACTCAAAATTCCAAGATGAAATCCACTAATAGCAACCAAATGAGCTATGCCCCATTTACTTATATCTTTTCTCAATATTTTTGAAATAGGAGTTGCAAAAAACAGTGCACTATATAACTCTTTTATCATAGAGTTTTTATGTTGATTTTCTACAAATCTTACAACACTTTTTATCTCTGATTTTTTCTCTAGCTTTATAGTCTTACTATAAACATAAAAACCTTTCAAATATCTATAAAAATCTATACCTTTTGTATAAAATATAATTTTTATTTCATCATCTCTATTTAGTTCTAAAGTTTTTTTGTAAGTTGTATAAAATGTAAAATTATCACTTTTTAGCTTTAAAACTCTATAATTTTTACCATCTTTTTTATAAACATTTAAAACTTTTGCAGTTGTTTTATATAATGAATATGTTGTAATATTTTTGTATTTGTAAAACTCATAAGATAAAGAAGTTATAAAAAGCACCACCATTACTAAAAGAGTTTGTAAAATCTCCTTTTTATTAGTAAATAGTGGTAAACTTTGCATCAGATTTGCGGTAATCCACCTAATGTAGACTCTTGTGCAGGTATATTAGACTCATCATAAACTACTTCAATAGGAATACCTCCTGCATCTACAAACTTTGTAAAAGATTTTTGAAATATCATATCAACCACTCCCGTAGGACCATTTCTATTTTTACCTATGATAAGCTCTGCATTTTCTTCTGGTTTTTCAAAAAAGTTACTTCTATACTCTGTACCTTCTGCACGAGCTTTACTCTCTTTTTCTTTCTCTTCTCTAATTCTATAAACATCATCACGATAAACAAACATAATCAAGTCAGCATCTTGCTCAATTGCTCCTGATTCACGGATATCACTCATCATGGGTCTTTTATCATTACGACTCTCAACACCACGATTTAACTGTGAAAGAGCAATAATAGGCATATCTAATTCACGAGCCAAAAGCTTTAAACCACGAGAAATATCACTAACTTCTTGGTGTCTATCTTTATTGCCAGAGCCGGTCATAAGCTGTAAGTAATCTATAATACAAAGAGATATTTCAGGATGCTGAGTCTTTAGTTTTCTAAGTTTTGAGCGGACATTGTGGATAGTTACACTTCCATTGTCGTCTACAAAAAGTTTTCTACTACTCATCGTATCGACTGCACTATTTAATCTACTCCACTGATCATCATTCATATCTCCAATTTTCAAATCTTGAAGTGGTATAGAAGTTTTTGCACTAAGCATTCTTATCATCAACTGTTCTGCTGGCATCTCTAGTGAAAATATAGCTACACCTTTGTTATCATCAAGTGTCTGCTGAGCAAGATTTAAAACAAAACTTGTCTTTCCCATCGCTGGTCTAGCAGCAACTATAATCAAATCTCCATTTCCAAAACCAGTTGTCAATTTATTTAGCTTTGCAAATCCAGTGTTAAGTCCAACTACACCAGCATTGCCTCTTTTTTTCATCTCTAAAATATGCTCTAAGGTTGCACTTGTCATCTCAGGAGAGTCTCTAAACTCTTTGTTACTATTGCCATCTGTTATCATGTAAAGTTTTTGTTGAACTAGGTCCACTACTTCACTTGAAGGTAAGTCTTTTTCAACTGCCACTTCTTTGATATCTGCTGTTAATTTAACTAAATCTCTTTTTATAGACTTTTCACGTAACTCTTCTATATATGCTTTTACCGATGGAAGTGGATTTGTTGAAAGAATTTCAAGCATGGCATCTTCATCAAAACGCTCTTCTTGATTAAGTTTCTTTTTTACAAACTCTTCATCTATAGGTAAGTCAATCCTCTCACACTCTTCCATTGCTTCAAAAATATACTTATGCGCAGGTAGATAAAAATCTCTAGCTTTTATAACAGAGGCTACCTCTTCAAATGATGCAGGATTAAAAAGTATGGAACTAAGAACTGAACGCTCTATATTTATGTTATGTAAATTATCCATTGTCTGCTGCTTTTTGTACTTCAAGCATAAATCTATCTACTAAAACGTCCTCTTTCTCTTTTGCCACAACTTCACCTTTTACCATAACTAAACCTTGCCCTTTTCCAAATGCTATAGCAACATCAGCATGTTTAGCTTCACCTATTGCATTAACCACACATCCCATAACTGAGATATTGAGTGGTGTTTTTATATCTTTTACTCTTTTTTCAACTTCAGCTACTGCTTTTACTAAGTCTGCCTCAATACGTCCACAAGTAGGACATGAGATAATGTTCACTCCACTCTTAACAACCCCACTATCTTTAAGTATAGCTCTAGCTACATTTATCTCCTCTTCAAGCTCCCCTGTCATAGATACTCTCATAGTATCACCAATGCCTTCAAGTAAAAGTGTACCTAAAGCAATAGAAGATTTTATAGTAGAGTGAAACTTAGTACCTGCTTCTGTCACTCCAAGATGAAAAGGATGATTTGTCAAAGGTCTAAGCATACGATAAGCCTCAACAGTTCGCTCAACATCACTAGCTTTTAAAGATATTTTGATATCACTAAAACCTAAATCTTCAAGATATTTTATATTATAAAGTGCAGACTCAACCATACCTTTTGCAGTTGCCCCATACTTTATATCGAACTCTTTTTCTAAGCTACCAGAGTTCACACCTATACGAATAGGTATATTTCTATTTTGACAAGCTTTTACAACTTCTTTTACTCTGTCTTTATTACCAATATTGCCAGGATTTATACGTATACAGTCAACTACTTCAGCAGCTATAAGTGCCAAACGATAATTAAAATGTATATCAGCTACCAAAGGAAGTTTTATCTGCTCTTTTATTGCTTTTAAAGCATTTGCATCTTCAT
The DNA here is from genome assembly GCA_964493845.1 of uncultured Sulfurospirillum sp. Taxonomy (GTDB): domain Bacteria; phylum Campylobacterota; class Campylobacteria; order Campylobacterales; family Sulfurospirillaceae; genus Sulfurospirillum_A. Next base: position 5 of record CAZBPU010000193.1, on the reverse strand, counting down.
AATCA
>CAZBPU010000192.1:0-3186 GCA_964493845.1 uncultured Sulfurospirillum sp. | reverse complement strand
AAAACCAGAAATAAAGCCAATAATCAAACCAGCTATTGAAAATTCTAAAAACAAAGTACTTTTTTATCCTATACAAATAGTTTATCTCATTAAAATGTTATAATACTATATTTAATATGGTTTAGGCTTAAGAAATATGACTTCATACATAAATAAACAAATTTTAGATAAAATGCATGATAAAAGAAAAGATGTAAGAGGCTATCATATATTTATTATCTTTTAAAGGGCAAAAAATGATAACTGCAATAGATAATGCTACAAAAAGTTTCTGTACGGATATAATTGGTATAGAAATACAAAAAGCAAAATATTTTGGAAAAGATTTTTATGGTGCAGCAATTGCACTTAATGAAAATGATCAAGAGAATCAGTGGTATTTACTCTTTAAAAAAAATACACTTAATGAATTTTCAAAAGCACTTCTATTTGAAGATAATTTAAATGAAGATGACTTAGATGATTTAATCAAGGAAGTATCAAATATGATAGTAGGCTCAGCGAAAGTCATCCTAGAAAAAGAAAATCCAGATAAAACCTATAAACTATCAACACCAGACTTTTTAGGGCATGTCCCTAGAATAAATCTTTTAAAGTTGGAAGAGTTTTTGCTTTATAAGATAAAGAATCGCACATTCGTTATAGGCAGGAAGGTTATAATTTGAACAAAAAAGATAAAGAGTATTTAGAAAATAGACTTCTTAGTGGCTATGAAAATCTTGTAGATATAAATGTTGACTTTATCTCTGAGCTTGGAACAACAGCTCTAAGCATAAGAGAACTTCTAAAATTAGATAAAGGTTCTGTCATTGATCTTGGAAAACCAGCAGGTGAAAGTGTTGAACTCTTTGTAAATAATAAAATCTTTGGAAAAGGTGAAGTTATGGTTTATGAAAAAAACTTAGCTATTCGTATAAATGAAATTCTCGACTCTAAAACTGTAATCCAGTACTTTAAAAGAGAACTTTGATGAAAAATATTTTTATACTTTTATCGTTTATAACTTTTGGTTTTAGTGCAAATTTATTGACTCATAATATTTATGAAAGAAGTGACAGAGTTGACATAATGCTATCTTTTGACTCACCATATGAGGGTAAAATTTCTCAAAGAAGAGGAAAAAATATTACTACTTTAACACTTAGTGATTTAACATATGATAAACTCATAGAAAAAAATATAAACTCTAATATACTTCAAGCTATAACAATAGAACCCAATAAAGACAATATTAATATCATATTAAAAAGTAAAAATTCAATTGCTGTTATCGCTTCAAAAACCGTAGATGGATTCGGTCTTAGAATTCGTACAAAACCAATTACAAAAAGCCAAGCAAAAACATCACCAAAAACAGTAACAAAAACACCATTAAATATAAAACCTACTGAAGATTTAATAGATGGAAGATACCTTAGCGTAATACTATTACTTTCTATAATGATACTATTTATGCTCTGGCTTAAAAAAAGAGTTGTAAAAAAAAGTGAAACACTTAAAAACAAAAGTTCTTGGTTATTTAAATCAGATAATACAAATATTCCTAATGGTGAAGTTAACATCTTACATCAAAAACAGATAGATAATAGCAATAGTGTTGTACTCTTAGAATTTGAAAATAAAAAATACTTAGTTATGACTGGAAACTCAAATGTTCTACTTGAAAAATTTTCAAAAACAGATATAAAAAATGATTCTGATTTTGAAAAAGCCTTTGAAGATAATAGAAAAAAATTAGATGAGTATCTTAAAATACAAAAACAAGAAGAAGCGCAAAATGATTATAGAAGTAAGCTAGAGAGATACTAATTGGATATATTTTTATCTGTTATTTCTATTTATGTTTTTATACTTTTAGGTTTTTTAGCAAAAGCAAAACTTAAAGATGAACTTCAAGAAAAATCTCTTGTTATCATTTCTATATATTTTTTGCAACCTATGCTTACCTTTTGGGGACTTAGTACAAAAAGTATTGATATAAAACTTTTGCAAGCTCCATTTTTATATATGAGTATTAGTGTTTTTTGTATAATCATAAGTTTTTTTATAGCTAAAATATTTTTTACTAACTCAAAAGAACGTTCTATCGTAACTATATCTAGTGTCATAGGAAATACAGGAAATCTAGGTATTCCTATAGGTATTGCTTTTTTTGGTCAAGAGTCCATCATATATACCTCACTAATCAATGTAACAAATATCTTTATAATCTATACAGTAGGAGTATATTTTTACTCACGTGGACAATTTAGTATAAAAGAATCTTTGCTCAACATCATAAAACTTCCCCTTATCTGGTTTGCTATATTAGCTCTTAGTTTAAATCTCTTAGAAGTTGAAATTCATCACTCAATTTTCAAATCATTAGAGATGGGAGCTTATGCTGCTATGGTTCTCCAACTTATGATCTTTGGTATGTTTTTATATAGTGTAAAACTAAAAAGCCTTAATCTAAAACTAATTTTACATGTAGGAGTTATAAAGTTTATTATTATTCCAATTATCTCAATCATTATTCTAAAAAGTTTAAACCTAGATGAATTTATAGTCGGAATTATCCTTTTAGAGTTACTAGTGCCACTTGCAGTTACTAATGTAAACTTATCCTCACTATATAACTGTAAACCTGTTGACATTACTGCTTTAGTTTTTTTTAGCTCACTCTTTTTTATACCATATATTCTTTTTATTATGAAACTTTTTGGTAAACTATAGTTATGGAAAATACAATTAATGAAAAAGATATTAGACTAAAATATACCAGAGGTTTAGAAAAATTTGTTAGAAGTAATATATCTTATCTAAAAGACCCTACATTTGAGTTTGAAATTTTTAAAAAAAGAGTAAAAAGAACTTTTGAAGTACTCAAAAAAATACCCTCTATTAGATTGAATGCGACTTATCCTATAGCTTTAGAAAATTATGTCAACCTTGTTTTACAAGTTCTACATGTAGAAAATTTAAAAAATGAAGAGATACAAGAAATACAAACAAAACTCTTAAAAGAAGCAAATTTACTACATAAAGAAAAGAACAAAACTCAATATAAAAAAGATAAACATAAAAAAAGTAGCTTTAATGATGGTTACTAAAAAATAACTTTATCTCATCTCTCATTTGCTCAATATCAACTCCCGACTTAGGACATAAGTTCCAGAAAAAAGCCTATATTCAGGGATTTGACTT
>CAZBPU010000191.1:0-3217 GCA_964493845.1 uncultured Sulfurospirillum sp. | reverse complement strand
GATGATGATGATTTGGAGTTTTTTTGATGATAAAATTATTTATAATAGATGATTCGGCACTAGTAAGAAATGAGTTTAAAAAAATATTTACACCTATACGAGATATAGAAATAATAGGAAGCGCACCTAATCCTGTAGATGCTTTTGAAATTTTTAAAAGAGTTGGTCTTCCTGATGTTTTTATACTTGATATAGAGATGCCAAAAATGGATGGATTGACATTTTTAGAACAAATTGCAAAACAAAGACCAGTTCCAACTATTATATGTTCTACTCTTGTGACAAGAGGGAGTTCTTCAGCAATAGATGCTATGAGAATGGGAGCAGTTGATGTAGTTTTAAAACCAACTTCAAATCTAAATAATTTCTTTGGCGAAAAGAGTGAAGAGTTTATATCTAAAGTCAGAATAGCAGCAAAATCAAAAGCAAATTTTATAAAAAATGTTAGAAGAAGTAGTACAAGCAAAATCCTAGATAAAAAACAGGTATCAAGCAGTGTAAAAGCAACAAGTTCACTTCCTCCATCTAAAAAAATTATAGCAATTGGTGCATCAACTGGTGGTGTCCAGATACTAGAAGAGTTGCTAATGCAGTTAGAACCAAACCATCCCCCTATTGTAATAACTCAACATATGCCTATTGGCTTTACCGCTTCTTTTGCAGATAGACTAAATCAGATACTGCCATCTTCAAATGTTAAAGAAGCTGCTGAGGGTGATGTCCTTATGCACGGTCGAATTTTAATCGCACCAGGAGCTATGCATATGGAAGTGCTAAAAAGTGGTTTTCAGTATAAAATTGCTCTTAAAAACTACCCTAAAGTTAACTCTCATAAACCAAGTGTAAATGTGCTTTTCCGTTCAATGGCAAAAGAGGCTGGTGCCTTTGGTGTTGGTTTTATCTTAACTGGAATGGGCGATGATGGTTCAACTGGTCTTTTAGAGATGAAAAATGCAGGGGCTGCTACTTATGCCCAAGATGAAAAAAGTTGTATTGTTTATGGTATGCCTAAAAAGGCTGTCGAGTGTGGAGCAGTAAAAGCAATATTAACGTTAAAAGAGATGGCACATATTATAAATACTGTGAGATAACAAGATAAAAAGAGATGTAAATAATGTACACAAAAAATCATATATTTAAAAATGACAACTTACTACAAGAGTGGATAGAAGAAAATGAGTTTTCTACAAAAAAAGAGTGTTTAGTTCAGTTTTTTTGTGGAGTTCCACATCTAAAAACAATGAGTGAAATATCTAAAAAACTTTTAAAGGAACTTCCTCTTGCCCATATTGTAGGGACTACTACTGATGGTGAAATTGTTGGCAAAAGTGTTACTATAAATGAGATTGTAATAAGTGTTAGTGTTTTTGAAAAAAGTACTATTTATTCAGCTGAAGTTGAGTATGTAACAAACTCTTTTGATATGGGGTGTGATATTGCTAAAAAACTTGACGATAAAGATATAAAAGCAATGATTTTATTTACAACAGGTTTGTCAATAAATGCAGAAGTATTTTTAAAAGGTGTTACAAGTATCTCTAAAGGTAATTGTCTCATAGCAGGAGCAATGGCTGGAGACAATGCTAGTTTTGTACAAACTTTTGTTAGTCATCAAGATAAAGTTATCAAAAAAGGTGCAGTTGGTATTGTTTTAAAAGGAGATGAACTCCAAGTCAAAAATAAATATCGGTTAGGTTGGCATGCAGTTGGTTTACCAATGATTGTAACTAAAAGTACTCACAATAAAGTATATGAATTAGATGGTGTGCCAATTATTGATGTATATGAAAAATATTTTGGTGAAGATATTGCTAATAAATTGCCAAAAATTGGTATAGAGATTCCTCTAATGATTGAAAGAGATGGTGTTATGCTAGCAAGAGCATGCATAAATAAGGTTGATAATGATGCTTTACTTTTTGCTGGTAATGTGCAAGAGGGCGAAAGTGTCCGTTTTGGTATAGGTAATAAAGATGTGATTTTGAAAGACTCTGAAAATATGTGTGAGGAGATTGAAACAACAATTATACCTCAAAGTATTTTTTTATATTCCTGCATGGCAAGAAGAAGGCTATTGAATGATAACATTTCTTTAGACCTTAAAAATATTTCAAATATATGTTCCATAAGTGGTTTCTTTGGAAATGGTGAGTTTTTTTCAAATCTAGGAAAAAGTTATTTGATGAATGAGACTATGACCATTTTAGCATTGAGTGAAACAGATTTTAAAGTTATAAATACTCCAAAAGATAAAGTTAAAAAGACTCAAGATAATTTAAATACTGATATGATATGTGCTTTAACACATATGACTAATGTTATGGCAAGTGAGTGGCAAGCAAAGGTTGATAAAGAGGCAATAAAGAATGAAGAAATATCTAAATTAGAGTTTCAAAATAGTAAGCTAATACAAATGGGAGAAATGATATCAATGATTGCTCATCAGTGGAGACAACCATTAAATGCTATTAGTGCTACTGGTATTAATCTTTCATTACTTTCTAGTTTGGATAAGCTTGAACCACAAAAAGTTCAAGAGAGTAGTGACTTTATACAAAAACAGTGTCAAAAGATGTCAGCAACTATAGATACCTTTATGAATTTTGTAAAACCTTCTCAAGTTACAAAAGCATTTAAAATATCAGACACTATAGAAAATGTTATGGAGATAATTGGCTCTCAACTTATAAATCATAATATAAAAGTAAATATTAACATAACTAACGAAAAAATAGTTTTAGTAGGTTATGAAGATCAATTGGAACAGGTCTTACTAAATCTTATTTCAAATTCAAGAGATGCTTTTAGTGAAATAGAAAAAGCAGATAAATATATAGATATAACAGTAATAATGAGAAATAATGTCCCAGTTATAATACTAGAAGATAACGCAGGTGGAATTGATGCTGAGATAAGAGAAAAGATTTTTAATCCATATTTCACAACAAAAGAACAAGGCAAAGGCACGGGGGTAGGTCTTTATATGAGTATAGATATAATGAGGCATAGTTTTAATGGTGATATTATCTATAAAGATATAGAGAGTGGAAGTCGTTTTGAAGTTCTTTGTGGAGATGTAGAAAGTGGTTGTTGTGAGAAATAGTTTAACCCTTTTATATGTGGAAGATGATAAAGATACAAGAGAGAGCCTTTCTGAGGTGTTGTGTAATCTTGTAGCAAATGTATATGTTGCTAAAGATGGAGCAGAAGCTTTTGA
>CAZBPU010000190.1:0-3230 GCA_964493845.1 uncultured Sulfurospirillum sp. | reverse complement strand
TTGCAAGTTTTACTTTATACTCTATTTTGACATCATTTCAATATATTAATGAAGTAAAATTAAAAGATAAGTTAAACAATCAGCTTATTTTGGAGATGCAAAATAGGCAAGATATAATCCAAGCAGAAGTAACTCAAAAAACACAAGAGTTACAAAAAGTTGTAGAGGAAAAAACTGTCCTTTTACGAGAACTTCATCATAGAGTAAAAAATAATCTTCAACTTATCTTATCTATCAGCAGATTACAGCAGTATGAATTAAAAGATGAGAAAATCGATAAAGAGTTTGGTAAGCTTCAAAATCGTATAAAATCTATAGCAAAAACACATGAAATACTTTGTGATAATGATGATATATCCAATGTAAATATGAGTGAGTATATAGGGGAGCTTTGTGAGGAGATGGAGAGTGGTTTTATCCAAAGTAATATAGACATAAATATAGAGGTAACAGCAACTCTTCCTTTACGACAAGCAGTTTATGTTGGTTTAGTAGTTAATGAGATTATGTCAAACTCAATTAAACATGCTTTTGGTAAAGATGGTGGAGAGATTTATGTTTATTTAGCAAAAGTAAAAGATGAGTTTATATTGAGAATCAGTGACAATGGTAAGGGGTATGATGAAAATAGTTTAAAAGATAGCTCCTTAGGTCTAAAGCTAGTGGAGGCATTAGTTATAAATCAGTTAGAAGGTTCTATAAAAATAGAATCTAATGATAGGTTTGGGTATATCATAAAATTTAAAGTGAGTGGTGAATGAAACAAATTTTAATAGTAGAAGACGAGAGTTTAGTAGCTCTTGATTTATCTCAAAGTGTAGAGTCTTTGGGTTATAAAGTTGTGGGAATTGTTTCAAACTCTAAAGATGCAATTGAGCTTACATGTAAAGAAAAAGTAGATTTAGTTTTGATGGACATCTGTATAAAAGGTGAAGTTGATGGCATAGATACTGCAAAAGCAATAAAAATATATAATAAAAATATACAGATTATATACTCAACAGCTTTAAGTGGAGAAGAAGATATTAAAAGAGCAGTAAAAACAAACCCTTCAGCGTACATAATCAAACCTATAAGTATACAGTCTCTTCAAGCGGCGATGCAGATAGCACTTATGAGTTGTGATGATGAGGATTGTCTAAAAGGAGATATATCTTTAGATGAAGAGTTTAGTTACGATAGCTCTTCAAATGAACTTATCTACAATGGTTCTTTTATAAAGCTAACAAAAAGGGAACGACAACTTTTGAGTCTTTTTATAAGTTCAGTAAATAACATTGTAAGTTTATATGATATAGAAAATGAGATTTGGCCAGATAAAAACTTTAATGTAAACACAACAAGAGCATTGATTAGTCGTCTTAGGGCAAAATTGAAATATAAAATTATAGAAACAGTTCCATCTTTGGGATATAGAGTTGTTTTGAAATAAAATTGCAATGTTTGTGTGATATAATAGTTCAGAAGAAAAGGAGATAGTTATGAAAAAATTAGTTATGTTTTTGGTGTGTAGTGTTTTTTTGTTTGGAGCGGATATGCAAATGGTAGATGTTAATTTTGATTTATCTAAGGCACAAGAAGTAAAATTTATAGAGGATAATCCTGCACAAATTACTATAAAGATTCCTCTAGACCTTGATGAACCTCCTGTTGGTGAGAATACTGCAAAAGGAAAAATCAAATCTACTTCACAAAAACTAGTTTGTCGTGTTAAAGATAAAACAAAACTTCTTGATAAAGGATATTATAGTAGTAAAATAGTTCAATCTGGAAAAAGTGTTGCAATTATAAAATTCAATGGTATTCCAAAAGAAAAATTAATGAAGATAAGTCGTGCGGATTGTTGGATTGAGTATTTTACAGAATCAGGGTATGAAATTGTTTACAAAATGGGTTTAAGTGATATTATGGAGCCTTCTTCTAACGCTTTAACTAATGATTTTTTTTATTTTTAAAATAAAGGTAAAAATTGAAGTTATTATTTAGTTTTCTATTCATTTTTTCATATCTTTTTGCCAATATAGCTACAGTAGTAGATAGTGTCGGCGACTCCCAGCTTTTAAGAGATGGCAAGAGCATAAAAGTAGTACAAAAACAAAAACTAAAAGAGCATGATACTATAAAAACAGGAAAAAATGCAAAAGTGAAAATCTTTTTTAAAGACAACACTGCAGTCTCTCTAGGACAAAATACATTGTTTGAGATAGACTCCTATCTTTTCACTGGCAAAAAAGACTCACAAGTAAAGTTCAAAGTCTTAAAAGGTTTTTTCAAAACTGTTACAGGTCAGATAGGAAAAGTTGCTCCAAATAGATTTAAACTTCAAACAAAAAATGCAACTATAGGCATACGAGGTACAGTTTTTGCAGCACAAGTTAAAGAGAGTGTAGATGTGGTCATTTGTACAGATGGTACTATAGTTCTGTTTACTCCTCATGGAGATGTAGAAGTACAATCAGGAAAGTTGAGTAGAGTACAAAAGAGTACTAAACCAAAAGCAAAAGAGTATTCTCAAAAAGAGAAAGAAGAGCTTATAAAAAAAGCAGGTTGGCATGGAAGTATGAGTTTAAAAGAACTCATAGCATATATAAGAGCCAATTTTAAAGAGCCTTTAAAAAGCCAGCTTTTGGCAACTCTGCAAAACATACTAGAAAAAGATAGTGATGAAAGAGAGAAGTATAGAGGTAAAGCAAAAACAAAAAATGCAGATGATAAAAGCTTTGTAGACGAGATTAGCATAAATGAAAGAGAATTTGACGAACTTCCAAGAGAGATAGAGTTTTATGAAGAAGATTTAAAAAATGGTAAAGTTATAGTAGAAGGTATACTTGAAAGTGAAGATAAAAATACACCAGTTGAGTCTTTACATGTAGAGATAACAACAGATGGTGGAGAGAGTTGGAGCAGAGCAAAAGGAAGTAGTGAATGGGAGTGGAGTTTTGAGCCTGAACTTGAAAAAAACTATGAATTTTCTTTGCGAGTGGTAATGGATGAAAAAGAAGATAAAACTCCTATAAAAATAGCAGGTGCAGGACTGGTAAAACAAGAGTTTCAAAAATTAGATAAAAAACTGCCAGTTTTTGAAAAACAAAAAGAGTTCACTTCAAAAGTGATAACAACAGAACCAATAGTCCTAAAGTTCAAGAAGTTTACAGCAAAAGTGATAACAACAAAACCAATAGTTCTAAAGTTCAAGAAGTTTGAGCCAAAAGTGATAACAACAGAGCCAA
>CAZBPU010000189.1:0-3260 GCA_964493845.1 uncultured Sulfurospirillum sp. | reverse complement strand
TTTAAGAAATTTGGGGGTGCAATTTTTCGTAAAAATTTAAAATTTTTTTACGAATCCATATTTTAGGAGTCTAAAGCATGAAAAAAAAGTTTAATATTAATATTGATTTATGTAATTTGGATAAGAAAGAGATTATCTCTTTTATTAGATATATTTTAAATAATCCTCTAAGCCCGGAATCTCACTTAAAAGCAAAAATCTTGTCTAAAAATCTACAAGTAAAAGCAGAAGATTATTTTGAATTTCATGATTACATATCAACTGTACGTATAGATAAACTTTTATCATATCTACTGCCATTAGAAATTTTAAATATTCAATCAAACACCATTAAACATACTGTTTTAGAACTTATAGACAGATACAATAGAGGTGACATCTCTTTAAATGAACTCTTTAAAGAGAGAATTTCTATACATGAAATTAAGAAAAAAAATAAAGAGATTAAAAAAAATATAAAGCCGTCTAACCAAAAAGATTTTAAATATAAAAAACTTATTAATATGAAAAGAGATGCTTTTGAGTACAAAAAAATTATGGATTATCAAGAATTTGAACTCAATCATAACTTTGCATTTGAGTGTGCCAAAAGAAAGTTCCCTGTACTTTACATTGTTGAACTAAACTATTGTACAAAAATGGCTAACAATATTTTTCAACATATAGGTTCTAATTTTACAAAAAAGTATCCTAATGAAAAAGATGGATTTGATCCTGGTTTAATTACTCCAGGTGTTTATCGAAAGGTATTGGATAAAATGTTTAGTGAAATAGAAAATGGTCATTCCTTCTTGAATATTTTTAATAGATATTATGAAACAGAGTTCAATGAGCTTAATGAAAGTGAATTAGAAGATCATCTTGAAGATTTTGTTCCATATATAATGGATAGCTATGAATTTTATGATAATAAAATAAAACGAGCTTTGTATACTTTTAAAACTCCACGTCTTATAAATGCAAAATCTTGGGAAGTAGATGTCAGGTTAAATCTTGCTCTACCTCTTGATCAGTTAGTAGAATATGTCAAACATATCAAAAGAACATTACCTGTGCGAACATATAGAAATGATACTGGTATTATAAAAGATGAAATCATGCCAGATAACTCTGCACATATACTTTTTGGGAATTTTCACAAAAACATTAGATCAAAAAGAGATGCAAGAAAAACATTTGCTGATATGTTATTTGTGTATGATTGTTTATTGGAGGGGATAGAGCATACAGAGATAGCTAGGGCATTACAGGAACATAGATTTCAAACAGGTGAGAAAGAGCTTACTGAATCTACAATGATAGATATGGTTACTGCATACTCTGAATTAGCACAAAGACTAATTACAGATATGCACTTTGTTACTTTAATTGAACCTAAATATGGACAGGGTTCTTAGGGACAGCGTCCCTGAGCAAGTTGCACTAGGTATACAATAGTCGACTTTAGGAGAATATTGTAACTCTGTGCAAACTTGCCTCTCTCTTTTTCTTGTTTTCCCATTTTTACGATTTATAAGCCATAATTTTTGATTTAGTCGACCTTTGATACCACACATATTTCTGCAAGTATAAATTTTAAGTATAAAAAAATGAAAGGCTTAACTGCCTTCCATTTCAAGTTCATTATATATCTTATATGCAACATGTTCATATGCCAACCATGCATAATAGTTTTTAAGATCCATATCAATTGATGCAGGTGATAAGATTCACTCATCTTGAAGTTCCAATCTGATATCTTCGATTTCATCATAGTATGTATCATAAAACTTATGAGTATCACTGTAATATATCATTGATGAAACAGTACCTCACTGACATCCATATTGAAGTAAATCTTCGAAAAACTGTTGTGGTTCATCATATCCATAATCTAGTGCATCTTCTATTACAGCAGCTGTAATAGTTCCTTGATTTTCATCAAGCATTTTTTGTAACTTTTTTCTCATAGTATAAAAGTAAAAATATAAAATATAGGTAGTTATATTTAAACAGTACAAAAATACAACATCCTACACCTCCCACGAGGGGATGTTGTATTTTTTACTTTTAAATATTTGATATTTTTCTTTCTTTCTTTCTTTTATATCTATAAAGTTATAAAAAATTTTGTGTAAATCAGGAAGTATGGAAGATGATGTAATGGATGAGGCTTGATTTGGCTGTGTCATAAAACAACTTTTGATTAAGAATGGAATAATGGAGCTAAATAAAATATCTTTTTTATTTGACAAAGTGCATTTTTTATTTATAATGGAGTTACTTTATATCTTAACTATACACATATGAATAAAGTAACCTTAAAAAAATTACCACCTTTAAAAAGCCCAATAGGCTGGGTTGGTGGTAAGAGTAAACTCAAACAAGAGATAATATCTCTTTTCCCTGAGCATAAACATTATGTGGAAGTGTTTGGATGAGGGCTGAGTGTCTTTTTTGCAAAAGAGCCTTCAAAGCTAGAAACAGTCAATGACATTAACAATGACCTTATTAATCTTTGGCAAGTTATAAAAAATTATCCACAAAGTTTATCGTACTATCTAAACCTCTTGTTTGTCAGCCGTGTAATTTTTAACAATATCAGATTAAAAAACTATACACCAAGAAACCATATTGAAAAAGCAGCATACTTTTACTATTTGGTTTCACAAAGCTTCTGAAGCAGAGGAAATAATTTTGCAATGAGTTCCAAATCTTGAAGAAAACCTAAAAACCTATGGAAAAGTTTTACAAAATGGAGCGATAGGTTTAAATTTGTCACTATTGAAAATATGAGTTTTGAGGAGATCTTAAAAAAGTATGATAAAAAAGATACTTTTTTCTACCTTGATCCACCATATTATAAGTATGAAAACTACTATGCATGAGGTTTTAAAAAAGAACAACATACACTGCTAAGAGATACTCTTAAAGATATAGAGTGAAAATTCTTACTCTCTTATAACGACTGTCCAGAGATTAGAGAGCTATATAAGGATTTTAAAATTATCTCTTCAAAAGAGATTGCTTATACACTTTGAGGATCATCTAAAAACAGAAGAAAAATCGTAAATGAACTTTATATTATGAACTATTAGACAAAAGAGGCTCTGCCCTCTTTTTTTTAAGCCATCAAACAAACATAGTCTGTATAAGTGTTCCTGTCATTCCCTCTTTTTTATAAATAGTTTGTAAAATATCACTCCTTATTTTCTCAGCCTCAAACTTTTTGATTATATTTTTTTGTTTTTTCTGTGAGAGTGAGTAAAAATCTTTAAGAG
>CAZBPU010000188.1:0-3293 GCA_964493845.1 uncultured Sulfurospirillum sp. | reverse complement strand
TGACTCATAATTATCCTTCCATCTCTATCCACTTTTGTGCTATACGAACAGAGTTCGTCGCAGCTCCAACTCTAAGCTGATCTGCTACACACCAAAGGTGAAGTACATTGTCTCTGTTTAAATCTTTTCTGATACGTCCAACAAAAGTTTCATCTGTATCACTTGCTGTTGTCGGCATTGGGTACTCATTTTTAGATGGGTTATCCATCACAACTATATTTGGTGCGTCTTTTAGTACTTGAACTGCTTTTTCAACACTAACGGAGTTTTCAAAATGTATAGTTATAGACTCACTATGGCTTCTGATTACGGGAACTCTAACACAAGTAGCACTTACTTCGATATTTTTACCAAGTATCTTTTGAGTCTCATTTACCATCTTCATCTCTTCTTTAGTATAATCATTATCCATGAAAACGTCTATATGAGGTATTACATTTAGTGCAATTTGGTGTTGAAATATTTTAGATTCACTCTCACTAAGCTTAAAAGCAAAAAAATCTTGCATTTGAGCTACTAACTCTTCCATACCCGCTTTTCCTGCTCCACTTACTGCTTGATATGTACTCACATCTACTCTTGAAATATCAAATGCATCGTCAAGTGGCTTTAAAACTTGTACCATCTGGATAGTGGAACAATTTGGATTAGCGATTATTCCTGTGTTTTTCCAAGCACTAATATCATTTGGATTACACTCTGGGACTACTAAAGGAACATCTTCTTCCATCCTAAAATGACTTGTATTATCAATTACAACTGCACCAGCTTCTGCTGCAAACTTTGCGTAGTGAGCTGAGATAGAGCCTCCAGCACTAAAAAATGCAATCTCTACATCTTTTTCATCAAACACTGTTTCAGTTAATTCTAAAACTTTATAGTGCTTGTTTCTATACTCGATATCAACACCAGCACTTCTACTTGATGCAAGTGGTATTAGATTGTTAATTGGAAAATCTAAATCTTCTAATACTCTAAATAACTCTTCTCCAACTGCACCAGTTGCACCTACTATTGCTACGTTATACTTTCTCATAACTTTTCCTCTAAACTGTATTTTTTAATTTTTTTATCTAACATTGATTTGCTCATACCTAGAATTTTTGCTGCTTCTGTTTTACCTCCATATACACTTTGTAACACCTCTTTTACTAACTCTTTTTCCATACTATCTATACTTTTTGTTTTATTCGTATCTCTACTATCTAAAAACAAATCATCTAAACTAATAACACTATTATCACTTAAAATTGCGGCTCGTTCAACAACTGAAATCAATTCTCTTATATTTCCTGGCCATTTATAACTACTTAACGCTTCTAATGACTCAGTTGAAAATTCCAAAACTTCAAGCTCGTACTTTTTACACACATCTTTTAAAATATGATTTGCAATCGGTTCTATCTCTTCTTTTCTCTCTCTTAGTGGTGGAATATAAACAGGAATAGTATTAAGTCTATAGTATAAATCCTCTCTAAACTCACCTTTTTCTATTGTCTCATGTATATCGGCATTTGTTGCAGAAACTATGCGAACATCTATCTCTATCTCTTTTGTTCCACCCACACGGGTTATAACTCTCTCTTGAAGAACTCTTAAAAGTTTGGCTTGCAAACTTATAGGCATCTCTGCTATCTCATCTAAAAACAGAGTTCCACCATGAGCTATCTCAAAATGTCCTTTTTTTGATGTAGTAGCATCTGTAAATGCACCTTTTTCATAACCAAAAAGCTCACTCTCCAATAAGTTTTCAGGGATTGCCGCCATATTTATAGCTATAAACTTTCCCTTCTCTCTTGGTGAATTTTTATGAACATAGTTTGCAAAAAGTTCTTTTCCAACACCACTTTCACCCATCAAAAGAACAGAGGCATCTGTCCTTGCTGCTTTTTTAGAGAGTTTTAAAACCTTTTCAAGTGCTGGTGAAGTTGCTATAAAATCACCATTACTCTTATCACTATTTTTAGTTGTTTTTATCTTTTTACTTATCTTTACTTGTCTTTTTATAGCATCTACTAAAGTATCAATTTCAAAAGGCTTAGTTAAAAAATCCTTTACACCAAGTCTAACAGATTCAATAGCACGATTGAGTGTAGCATTTCCAGTGATTACTATGATATCATAGCGACCATCAAGCTCTTTTATAAACTCTATGCCATCCATCTGTGGCATGTTTATATCAGTAACTATCAAATCTGTACTGCTATCTATCTTTTTAAGTGCATCTATAGCACTCTTGTATGTTGATACGGTAAACTCTTTATACTCTGCTAATGCAAATTCAAGAGATTTTCTCATATTTATATCGTCTTCAACGATTACTATATTCATAAATTACCTATAAATTATTTTGTGGTATTTATGTTAGCAAAATCGTCTTTAAAATCTACTGTAAATTTTGTGGGAATTATTGTAAATACTGTTCTTTCTATCATACCTTGCATCTCTACAAGAGTATAATTTGTCACTTTTGTACTCATGGGATAAAAGCAATCAAGGAGTTTATCGAAGTTTTTATTTAAATAGTGTTGTGTTGATTCATACTGTTCTTTTTTTACATTTACTTTACAAAAAAACTTGTATTTATCTGCATCTACACTTTGCATTTGAGGAGAAATATTTCTCTCCTCAAATACTAATTGTTTATTGTCTGTAGCAATCCTATATGAAAACCAAAAGTTTTCACTTGCAAAAAGACTACATGTAAAGAGAATTAGTAAGCAAAAATTTCTTTCCACCTAGCGCCATTCATCTTAAGTTCCATTCTAACTACAAATAGTCCATCTTTAAAAGTATGCTCAGTTATTGTTGCATCTTTTACTAGCCCACTTACTTGAGAAACAACTCTTGAATCATAAAGTGCTGCATTCTTTATAGTATCTTTTGCATTGATTTGAACACCATAAAGCTTTTCAGCCATTTGGCGATATGCATCTGCAACTGCAGCTCTTTTTGCTAAAGCCATAGCTTGAGCAGGAGAAACAGTATTTTGAGGAGCAATTCCTTCTCCATTTACTGCAAAAACTCTATCTGGATTGTTGTTTAGATATATAAACTTCTCTTCTTGAAGAATCTTTTTTATATCTTCTCTATCAACCTTTTGAACGATAACCCTTGGTGGTTGTGGCTTTACCTTAGCTTCTGCTTTAGCATATGGCTGATTTGTACATCCAGAAAATAGTAACAACATTCCCATCCCCACAAATAGTGTAATAATCCATCTATTCATAACATAACCTTTTTGTCAATTTACTAAATAAAAGCAAATGGTGTTCCATCTTTTTATTTAATTG
>CAZBPU010000187.1:0-3322 GCA_964493845.1 uncultured Sulfurospirillum sp. | reverse complement strand
AGTCCTTTATAAAAAGGGCATTTTATCTAAAATTTGCTAAAAATGTGTTTACTTTATCTTTAATATCAGAATTTATATCAACATGCAAATCTAGTATAGATAGAGGAATTCCAAACTTTTGCATTTTTACCATATCTTTTTGTGTTGTTAAAATAGATGTTGCATTATGTTTTTTTACAAGAGCTTGTAATTCTTTTTTTGTATACATATAGTGGTCTATAAAGTATATTTTAGCTACTAAATTATCTGGTAGATATTTATCTAGTCTTTTAGGTTTGGATATAGCTGTTATTAAAATCATATTTTTTGTTGGATTTTTTATAGTTACTTCTCTCTTAAAGTCTATATTTTCTTCTACAACTAAATCTGCATTTTTATATAAAAACTTTGGTTCTCTATATGCTCCACTAGGAAGTGTAAAGTTGAATTTTGGTTCAGGATTTGGTCGGATTAGTATATCGAATTTCTTTATAAATGATTTTGAAAAGCCATCATCTAAAAAGACAGCTTTTAGATTAAGTTTATGTGCATACTCTATCGCCTCTAGTCTATCTTCACTTACAATAATTGTTGCATTTGGAAGTGATATAGCGTAAAGCATAGCCTCATCACCACTTGTTTCTACATTAGTATTTTTAGTAACTACATGTAAACCAGTTGAACTTCTTCCGTAACCTCTTAAAACTATGGCAATATTTTTGTAGTTTTTAGCTAAAGAGATAAGAAAAGGAGTTTTGCCACTTCCTCCAATAGTAAGATTTCCAATGCTTACAACAGGAATAGGAGGTTTAATTGCTTTTGAAAATAGGCGTTTACTTAGAACTATAATTGAGTAGATTATACTAAAAGGGTAAAGTAAAAATGATAAAAAAAATTGTAGTTTAGAAGTAGGGTGGAAAAGATACTCTTCCACCCAAAATATGAAGTTTTGTCTGTTAAACACGGTGTTTAGCAATCTCTTTTATCTGTTCGCAGATGTAATATACTTCTTTATCTGTTAGTCCTGTATAAATAGGAAGAGATAAAATTTGTTGATAATTAGTAAGTGCATTAGGAAAGTCATTTACTCTTAAATTGTATTTGTGTTTATAATAGCTCAATAGATGAAGAGGAATAAAATGAAGAGCAGTAAATATGCCTCTCTCTCTTAACTCTTTTGCAAAACTATCTCTATTTTTATCTACTTTTATAATATATTCATTATATATATGGTCATTTTTTTTGATAGGCGTAGAGATATGAGGACAATCTTTTAACTCTTTATCATATATAGAAGCAATTTCTACTCTTCTTTTGATAAAAGTATCATTCTTTTTTAATTGTGCTACAGAGTAAGCAGCATTTAGTTCATTTAAGTCATATTTTAAACCAATATCTACTACATCGTATACATAACCAAGATTTCCATATCTGTCCCAACCATCACTAACAATGGCATGGTTTCTAAGTAGTTTTGCTCTCTCCATTAAATCTTCATCATTAGTAGCCATGATTCCAGCACTAGCGATTGCATTTTTCATTTGTGGAGAAAATCTAAATGTGGTGATGTCAGAACCTGTTGTTCCTATCTTTTTACCTTTATATTCAGCACCAAGTGCTTGAGAAGCATCTTCTACTACTTTTACACCATATATATTTGCAAGTTCATAAATTTTATCTAGATTTGCTACTTGTCCAGCTACATGTGTAACAAATATAGCTTTTAGTTTTTTATGATTACTTTTATCTAATACTTTTTCAAGTTCTTTTACATCTATATTAAAATCTTCTTTGTCGATATCAACAAAGATAGGTTCAGCGTCAAAATGTCGAACAACTTCGGCGACTGAGGGAAAAGAGTTTACAGAACATATTATCTTGTCTCCACGTTTAAGGTCAAGTGCACACATAGCCAAATGCATAGCAGCAGTTCCATTACATGTAGATACTGAGTAGTCACATCCTATGTATTTTGAAAAGTTTTCTTCTAATTCTTCTATTTTTGAAGTTTCACTAAACTCCAAGACTTCATTGATAAGCTTTTTTTCACTGTTGTCAATTGATGGTTTATAAAATGGAATTTCTTTCATCTAAATCTCCTATTGTTTTATATCTCGTGGGTACAAAAAATCATGACCGATTGTTCTGTTTCCTAATTTTGCTATTATTGGTAGTTTTCTTTTAAATTGGTTTTGATAAATTTTGGTTGTTATAAGTTCTACTAATTCTGAATCAAATTTATTTTTTAGTAACTCATCTTTGCTTAATCTTTCATCTACAAAAGCTTTTAGTGCTTTGTCAAGTTGAGCATAAGTAAAACCTAAGTCTTCTTCATCGCTTTGTCCTTCCCATAAATCTGCAGTAGGAGGTTTTTTGATGATTGATTGTGGAACGCCTAAGTGCTTGGCAAACTCAAATACTTCTGTTTTGTACATATCGCCTATGGGGTTAATAGCACTTGCTAAATCACCAAACATAGTTCCATAACCTAAAAGAAGTTCACTTTTATTGCTTGTTCCAAGAACTAGTGCTGAATTTTGTGCAGATATATCATAAAGTACTGACATCCTCATTCTAGCACTAAAATTACCTACTCTTAAGTTTGTCTTTTCTTGATTTTTAAAGTAGCTTTCTACTAAGTTACCTATGTGTACAGAACGATTTTTAATATCAAACTTTTTGCATAATTCATATGCATCGTCAAAACTACTTTGAGATGAGCTAGAACTTGGAAGCATAACAGCCAAAAAATTATCTCCAAAAGCACGTTGAGCAAGAACAGCAACTACAGCAGAATCGATACCTCCACTTAGTCCAATCACTGCATTTTTAAGACCTGTTTTATGGACTTCATCTTTTAAAAACTTTGTAAGATAATTTTCTATAAGAATATATTTTTTCATTGGTTGTAGTATACTAAAGAAAATATTAAATTTTTCTTTTAATAGTAATGAAATTATTTAAGATTAATTATTTTAACTATTTTGATATAATAAAAGCAGTTCTAAAGTGGAGGAAAAAAATGAATATAAATTATAAACCTATGGGAATGTATCAAACAAATTGTTATATTGTTGAAGTAGATGGAAAAGAGTTTATTATTGACCCAGGCGTTGATGCTACAGATTGGGTTATAGAAAATACAAAAAATCCAGTTGCTATACTAAATACTCATGGGCATTTTGATCATATTTGGTCAAATAAAGAGCTAAAAGAGAAACTAAATATACCAATTTATGTTCCAAAAGATGATGAATTTATGTTAAAAGATGATCCATTTGGACAGGGTACGCCACCAAGTCAAGCTGATTTTTTAGTAATAGGTGATCAAGAGTTTGATATA
>CAZBPU010000186.1:0-3335 GCA_964493845.1 uncultured Sulfurospirillum sp. | reverse complement strand
TGGAGTATTTTAGGGTTTAACCTATACCTACTCCATCAAAACCATCATCTTTTTTATTAAAAACATATGCTTCCATAGGGTTTTCACCAACTTGAAAAATTATTTTACAAGTATCAAAATCTGATTTTTTTAGACCTTTTCTTACTACATCTAAGATATATGCTTTTGTATTTTCAAGATGAGTAGTAGTATCTCCTTCATAAGCGTAATCTTCATCATCAATAGGAACAAAACCCTCTTTTTTAAGATGTTTTTCAAATAAAACTCTGTCTTCTAGTCCTTTTACGTCTACTATTAAAATTACTTTCAAGATAACATCCTAATTATAAATTGATATTATTTATTATACCTATAAAGAATTAAGATGGGATAAAAATTCTTTTGCATCTTTAAATCCTATCAATCTCTTATTTTTTAATTCTTTATTTTCTTTAAAAAACAAAATTGCTGGTGGTCCAAAAAGTCTGAACTTCTTCAGTATCTCTTTATCTGCATCAGAATTTTTAGTAACATCTATCTGTATAAGAGTAAACTCTTGCATCTTTTTTTGTACATTTGGATCTGAAAATGTATAATTTTCAAGCTCTATACAACTAACACACCAATCAGCATAAAAATCAACTATCACAGGTTTTTTAGACTCTTTTATAGCTGTTTGTAGCTCTTTTAATGTAGGTATTACTTTAAAATCATGCTCTTTTACAACTTCAGACTGCACAGTATTTACCATGTTTTTTGAAGATAATGTCTCAAGAGGATTTAAAGGGTTTGTTGCATTTGTCATAGCTCCTATAAAAAGCATTATTCCATAAATAAATATAATCACTGCAAAACTTTTTACAAGTTTCTTCCAACCACTAACACCCTCTTTTAAAGACTCTAAAGCACCCATATATATAGCAGAACTTATAACTAAAACTGTCCACATAAGGATAATTATATTTGCTGCTACTACACGAGAAAGAGTCCAAATAGCAAGTGCTAACATAACTACACCAAATATTGCTTTTATTGAATCCATCCAGCCACCTGGTTTTGGCATATATTTTCCTGCACCAGTTCCAATCACAAGAAGAGGAAGTCCCATTCCCATGCTCATTACAAATAGTGCAACACCACCAAGGAGAGCATCACCACTTTGTCCTATATATACTAACGCACCAGCAAGTGGAGCAGCAACACAAGGTCCCATAATAAGAGCTGATAAAAAACCCATAACTGCAACTCCAACTACACCTTGCCCTTGCATCTCATCTGATTTTTTAGAGAGTTTTGATTGTATAAATGAGGGCATTTGAATTTCATAAAAACCAAACATTGAAAAAGCAAGTGCTACAAAAACTACACTGAAGATACCTATTATCCAAGGGTCTTGTAAAGCTGCTGATATATTTGCACCAAAAAGACCTGCAAAAACACCTGCTATAGTATATGCAACTGACATAGCTAAAACGTAAACTAAAGAGAGCATGAAAGCTCGTTTGGTTGACATTTGTTTTCCAGATTGAGAAACTATGATAGAAGATAAAATTGGAATCATTGGAAAAATACAAGGAGTAAAAGAGAGTAAAATACCAAATCCTAAAAAGCTAAGCAAAACTATCCAAATATTACCATTTTTAAGAGTGTCTGCAATCAAATCTTCTTCTGATAAATCACCTTGTGAAGTAACTTTTTTTACATCAACTTTAGTAGCAGTAGCACCTAAATCAAAGTCAAATTCACTTGTCATTGGCTGATAACAGATACCTGAAGTAGCACACCCTTGGTACTCTACTTTTACTTTAAACGCTCCATTATCTACATATTTTTTTATTAAAGATACTGGAATTAGTACATTGATGGGCTTATCGTGCACTATATATTCATCATGATTGACAGGTATTGGTCTTTTTATCTCTTTATCTAAGTTTTGAACTAAAGGTTCTGATATAGAGTATTTTAGTTTATCGTCATATATGTACATATTTTCACCAAGTTTAATACTAACAGATATAACATCCCCTATTCTCTTTGCACTAACTTGAAACGCCTCTTCTGGTGATAACACTTTTCTCTGTGTTATCGCAAAAAGAGATGTTGTAAAAAACAGTCCTATCAAAAGCAATTTCAACACTCTATTCATAATTTACCTTCGCCTAATAATTTGAATTAGTTTATCAAAAAACTATAAATATTTTATAAATGTTGGCGATTTTATGTATAATATGCGTCATGAAGGATTTTTTATGAGTAAAAATGATGTAGACAAAGTACAAATCTGGGTGAAAAAAGAGAGCCTTGCTTATGAAAAAGAGTTAAAACGTTTGCAAGTAGAACTCTTAAAACTACAAAATCATATTAAAGACAAAGGCCTAAAAATACTTATGATATTTGAAGGACGTGATGCTGCTGGAAAAGGTGGGACTATAAAAAGAATCACTGAACATTTAAATCCAAGAGGTGCAAGAGTAGTTGCCTTGGAAAAACCAAGTGATACTGAAAAAACTCAATGGTATTTTCAAAGATATGTAAAGCATCTACCTAGTGCAGGTGAGATAGTCTTATTTGATAGAAGTTGGTATAACAGAGCTATGGTTGAACCTGTTATGGGATTTTGTACAGAAAGAGAACATCATAAGTTTCTAAAAGATGCTCCACAATTTGAGAAAATGATAGTTGATGATGATATAAAAATATTTAAATTTTACTTTTCAGTATCTAAAGAAGAACAGAAAAAAAGATTTAAAGCAAGAGAAACTGACCCACTAAAGCAGTATAAACTTTCACCTGTCGATAAAAAATCTCAAGGCCTTTGGAATGAATACTCCTTAGCAAAGTTTATGATGCTTAGCTCTACACATACCAATATAGCTCCTTGGACTATTGTAAAAAGTGATAACAAGAAAAAAGCAAGAATAAACACTATTAAACATATACTAAATTTTGTTGATTATCCAAATAAAATAGACTCTAGCGAGATAATAGTCGATAAAAAAATCATAGTTTATGGTAGAGACGAATCAATAAAAATGGAAAAAGATTTTAAGTTTTCATTGAAAGAGTAGACTGTTCTATTTTTGATGATTGTTATAATTTTTATAAATAATGAAATAAATTGTTAAATATGTAGAAAGTTATATTAAAAGGATATAGTGCCTTTTAAAGAAAGAAGTAGAGGTGGATTATCCCACCTCTACATGTGTGTAGAGATTACTCTACTTCTGCGTCGATTACGTCTTCGTCTTTTTTAGCAGCTTTAGGCTCTGCATCAGCTGCTTTACCAGCTTCATCTTTTTTGTACATTGCTTCTGCAAGTTTATGACTAGCTTCTGTAAGAGCTTTTACTTTTTCAT
>CAZBPU010000185.1:0-3373 GCA_964493845.1 uncultured Sulfurospirillum sp. | reverse complement strand
AAATATCTATTTAAGCTAAAACGAAAGAATTAATTTTTTATATCTGATATTTTTATAATAAACTTATAGTAAGATTACTATAATGAATAATTTAATACTAATAAAGAGGAGTTTTTATGTCGAACAAAACGGTTACAATTATAGATAACAGAACTGGTGAAAAATATGATTTTCCTATTTTAGAGCCTACTGTTGGACCTGATGTTGTAGATATATCTACATTTTATCCAAACACAGGTATGTTTACTTTTGATAGAGGTTTTACATCTACAGCAAATTGTAGATCTTCAATCACTTTTATAGATGGTGGAAAAGGTAAACTGATGTATCGCGGGTACGATATAGCCTATCTTGCTACTCAAAAAACATTTTTAGATACTATAAACCTTCTTCTTCATGGAGAACTTCCAGATGAAGATAGTTTGGAAGAATTTAGTTTAGAGATGAAAAAACGCTCATTTATACCTGAAGGAATGATGAAGCTTTTTGAAGCATTTCCAGATCGTGCTCATCCTATGGCTATACTTTCATCTGCTGTTTCTGCTTTATCTACTTTTTATTTTGATCATCTTGATATTGATTCAAAAGAGGAGTATATGGAGATGGCACATAGAATCATAGCTAAGATTCCTACTATTGCTGCACTTTCATATAGACACTCTCAAGGTCTTCCAATCATATATCCTGACATGAAAAAAGGTTTTACAGAGAACTTTTTATATATGCTAAGAGGTTATCCTCACCACTATATAGACCTAAAACCAATAGAAATAAAAGCACTTGATACTATCTTTACTCTTCATGCTGACCATGAACAAAATGCTTCAACTACAACTGTTCGTGTTGTTGCTTCAACTCATGCTCATCCTTATGCTTGTATAGCTTCAGGTGTTGCTGCGCTTTGGGGAAGAGCTCATGGTGGTGCAAACGAGTCAGTTATAAGACAACTTGAGATGATAGGCTCAGTTGACAATGTAGATCAATATATAGCAAAAGCAAAAGACCCTAATGATTCATTTAGACTTATGGGTTTTGGTCATAGAGTTTATAAAAACTTTGACCCAAGAGCTAAAATACTCAAAAAGATACAAAGTGAGTTAGTCGAAGAGCTAAATCTTGATACTGGTCTTATGGCAGTTGCTAAGAAGATTGAAGAGATTGCATTAAGTGATGAATACTTTATAAAAAGAAATCTATATCCTAACATAGACTTCTATTCAGGTGTTATTCTTCAAGCACTTAAAATTCCAAAAGAGATGTTTGCTGTTATATTTGTAATAGGAAGAACTCCAGGATGGATTGCTCAGTGGATTGAACTTAAAGAGCAAGATACTATTAAAATTGCTCGTCCTAGACAGTTATATATCGGACCAAAAGAGAGAACTCCAAAGTACTAAACTTTATATTACATGTAGAGGATAAAGTCTCTACATGTAAACTATCTTAAAGTAAATACGTATCCGTCTTTTACTTTTCTTTGCTTATATAGATACTTACCATCAAGCTCTATTGCAACTCTATAATAACCACTGTGTTTACCTATAGTAATTGTTTTAAAATATCTAGTTTTTAAATTATATACTTTTGTATAAAACGAAATTTCTCTCTTAAAATCAACAACGATTTTATATGGTTCAGTGATTAAAAAATCTCTTATTTTTTTATCTTTTGTCTTTATATATAGAGATTTATCATCTATAGTAAAAACTAAAAGGTTTTTAAAATTTATCTTTTTGAGTACTTTCTTAACTGTTTTTTTATCTGTTTTTATCTTTGTTAAGATTGAAGTAGTTGGAGGATCAATATCATCTATTAACTTTTTAACTATTAGCTCATCATGCCAATCTATTTTTTGATTTAAATTTACCTTTTTACTCTCTATAGAACCATCCAAGTTTTGATAATGAAACTCTACACTTTTAAGTACCCTAGCACTACTTGGAAGTTGTACTTTCACACTCGTAAAGTGTTCCATAGTATCTTTTTTGTAAGTTGCTTTTCCAATAGTAGCAGAAGTCTCTACAGCTTTGAAAGGATTTTCTCTAGCTATTACAGAAACAACAATCAAAATAAAAAGTGCAAATATATATCTCATCAAAGTCCTTTACTATCTGGGTCTAAATCTTTTAACTCAAAATACTCTTTTTGCAAGATTGCATTCTCTTTTTTCAAGTTTTCAACACTCTGTTGTAGTATCTGTTTATCTGATTGTAAATTCAGTAAAACATCTAAAGAACTTTTTCCAAAAAGCATATCTCCTACATAAATACCAAATCCAACTACAACAACTAAAAGAGAGAAGATTTTAAGATAAAAAGAGACACTTTTAGATTCTCTTTTTTCTATCTCCTCTTCAAACTCTTCTAGTATTTCACTCATTATTTAAACAGAGATTTTCCCAAATACTCACTACCACTTAACTCTCTTTCAATCTCAAGAAGTCTATTGTATTTTGTTGTTCTTTCACCTCTTGCAGTTGAGCCTGTTTTTATCTCACCACAGTTTAAAGCAACTGCAAAATCAGCTATAAAAGCATCTTCACTCTCACCACTTCTATGGCTCATAACACACTTATAGTTATTGCGTTGTGCAAGACGTACTGTTCTCATAGTTTCACTTACACTTCCGATTTGGTTTGGTTTTATTAGTATCGCATTTGCTATATCTTTTTCTATACCTTTTGTTAGTATCTTCTCATTTGTTACAAAAAGATCATCGCCTACTATCTGGATTTTATCTCCAAGTTTTTCAGTCATAAGCTTCCAGCCATCCCAGTCATCTTCGCTTAGTCCATCTTCTATAGAAACAATAGGGTATTTCTCACACATATCTACAAAATAATCTACAAGCTCAGCACTACTAAGAGTTCTGTTTTCACTCTCAAGTCTATATCCACCTTCTACTGCAAACTCACTACTTGCTGTATCCATAGCGATACCAAAATCCTCTCCCGCTTTATATCCTGCATTTTTAATTGCTTGCATGATTACTTTTAGAGGCTCTTCATTGTCTTTTAGATTTGGAGCAAAGCCACCTTCATCACCTAGTGCCGTACTTTCGCCCATATCTGCAATAATCTTTTTCAAGTTATGATAGACTTCAGTTGATGCTCTTAGTGCTTCACTAAATTCTGTAAAATTTAAAGGCATTATCATATACTCTTGAAAATCAACTGAGTTATTTGCATGACTTCCGCCGTTTATGATGTTTAGCATCGGTGTTGGAATAACTAATGCATTCGAGCCACCTAGATATCTATATAGTGGTAGTCCCAAACTTTTAGCAGCAGCACGTGCAACTGCCATACTAACTCCAAGAACTGCATTTGCTCCTAGATTAGAGTAGTTATCTGTACCATCTATCTCTTTCATGA
>CAZBPU010000184.1:0-3400 GCA_964493845.1 uncultured Sulfurospirillum sp. | reverse complement strand
GCCAATTCATTATCTTTTTCAATCTCTAAACATGGATGTGCAACACCTGGAGTATATGCCATAGACAAATCTTTTGCTGTTGTACAAGCTTTTGTAATCTCAATTCCTATTTTTCCATTGATATGGTACTCTAAAGACTCTTCTTTAGTTACCGCTGAACTCTTGCTCATTTTCCACTCCTATTTTACTTTTTATTAAATTGTCAATTCTCTTAACAACATTTTCATAGCCAACTATGCTTAAAACATCAAACACAGATGGGCTTACCGCACTTCCCACTATAGCTATCCTAATTGGCTGGGCTAAATGCTTGAGCTTTAAGCCTCTACTCTCTAGAAAACTATTTGCAACCTCTTTAAACTCTTCAGCTAAATTTATTTCACCTTTAGCCTTAAGTTCTTCATTAAATGCTCCCAAGATTTCAAGAGCATCGCCTTTTAAAAACTTTTCAACAGCCTTGTTATCATAATCATTTGGTTCTATTATAATAGAATTAACCATAGATTTTAATTCATTTATATTTTTTACTCTATCTCTTAATAAATCTATAAGGTAAACTTTTTTTTCATATTGTCTCAAATCCAATCCATAATCATTTAAAACCTCTACCAATCTATCTATAGGTAAAGATTTTATATACTGTACATTTATCCATGAGAGTTTTTCTGCATTATACGCAGAAGCTGATTTGTTTATATCATTTGGATTAAAAAGTTCTAACATTTCACTCATACTAAAAATCTCTTGATCTCCATGACTCCAACCAAGTCTAATAAGAAAATTTAAAAGTGCTTCTGGTAAAATACCATCCTTTTTGTACTCCATCACATCCATAGCACCATCTCTTTTAGAGAGTTTTTTTCCACTAGGATTAAGTATCATAGGAACATGATAAAATTTTGGTATATCAAATCCTAAAGCTTTATAAACTACAATCTGTTTTGGTGTATTTGAGAGATGGTCATCGCCTCTTATAACTTCTGTTATCCCCATCAAAGCATCATCAATCGCAACAACAAAATTATATAGTGGACTTCCATCAGCTCTTGCTATTACAAAGTCATCTAAAACATCTTTTACATTAAACTTGACTTCACCTTTTATGCCATCTACAAAACTAATCTCACCTTCAAGTGGCGACTTTATACGAACAACAGGCTCAACTCCCTTAGGCGGAGTACCATTAAAATCTCTATATCTTCCATCATATTTTGTTCGCTCTTTATTGGCTTTTTGTTTTTCATATAACTCATTTTTTTCATCTGAACTCATATAACAATAATAAGCTTTGCCCTCATCAAGAAGTTGTTTTACATATTTTTTATATATATCAAATCTATTTGATTGGTAAGTTATATCACCATCGTGGCTTAATCCTGTCCATTGAAATGCTTCTTCTATAGCAATAGCAGCTTCTTTAGAGTTTCTTTTTAAATCAGTATCTTCTATGCGTAAAAGAAATTTCCCTTTATTTTTTTTTGCCCATAGGTAACTATAAAGAGCTGTTCTAAGACCGCCTATGTGTAAATATCCTGTGGGAGATGGTGCAAAACGTGTTATTATCATTAGATTTCCTTTGAATTGTGTCAAATTGTTACTCAATAGAAAAATATTTTTTTGTAATTAGAACAATTTATCAAATTTTAATTTAGTTTTTTAAAAATAATGGTATCATTGTAAGCTATTTTTACTTACAAAAGGATTATTATTGAAGATTATTCCTCGATTATTAGTTAGTGCATCTCTTTGCGCAACCCTCGGCTTTTCTGGCATCGTTACTGGTGTTTCTGTTATCATAAATGGTGAACCTATAACACTTTATGAAGTATATAAATATTCTCAAAAATTTAAAATTTCTAAAAAAGAGTCATTAAATATTTTAGTAAGACAAAAACTTGAAGAATCTCAAATCAAAAAACTAGGCATAACTGCAGATATATTTGAAGTTGATAAATATATAGAAAATCTAGCTAATAGAAATAGTCTTAGCCAATATGAGTTTTTAAATATGCTCAAAGAAAAAGAGATTAAGATAGATAAATATAAAAAAGAGATAAAAGAACAAATTAAAAGAGACAAGCTCTATCAAAGTATATATAGAGATAAAATAAAAGTTTTAAAAGATAGTGATTTAAAAAAGTTTTATAAAAATAATCCAAAAGAATTTAAATCTGCAAACACTTTTAGTGTTACTGTATATAAATCAAGAAATGCTAAAAGCCTACAAGCAATAAAAAACAATCCTATGTTACAACCATCAGATGTTAAAATAGAAAATAAGATATTATCAGCAAAAAATTTAGATGAAAAACTAAAAGGCTTATTAAATAGTACAGAACAGGGGAAATTTACTCAAATATTAAACTTACAAAATGGTTTAACTATGTTCTATCTAAAAGAGAAAAAAGATTTGAAACAAATCCCTTATAAAGATGTAAAAAACAATATCTATAGGGTTTTATCAAAACAACAAGAGGATAAAGCTATAAAAGACTACTTTGAGAAGCTAAAATCATCTGCAGCTATAAAAGTAGTAAGATCCCCTTCATAAACTAATCTAGTAAAAAAGATATTTTATCTTTGAGCAAGTTCGTATCATGAACTTGCTCTATCTCCTTTGACTTAAGACTAAATATATCAAAATCTAAAAAAGAGCTATCTACATTTAAAACTGCTACTTGATTAAAATTAGCCGTTTTTATATAGTCATTTATCCTACTAATCTCATCTTTTATATTTTGAAGTTTAGCTGTAAAATCATCTATATCATGAACATTACCTAAAGAAAAATCCTCTATGGCATTTCTATCTAATACAGAAAAACTAAATTCTGAATTTTCTATACTAAGTGTTTGTTGAGAGTAAAAAAGAGCAGTATCTTTAAATGTTGTATTATCTACAATATCAAGCATACTTGTACTTATCTCTTCAAATTTTTCACTAAATTCACTCTCTTGAGATTGAAAAAATGAAAATTTTTCATTTAGTTTTTGTAACTCTTTACTACTATCTTCAAGTTTAGAGATAGAAGTGTTAGCAATTTGAAGCATACCTAAAGACTCATTTAATTCTAAAAGGGGAGTTGAACTTAAATTTTTATTGATAAAAGAGTCTTCTCTTTGAGCTATATTACTATTTTTTGTAGAAGATGAGGCAGTAGATTTTTTCTGTTCGATAAAGTTTATACTATGTGCACTTGCTCCATCAATCTTCATCTACAGCCTCCTAAAAGTTTAATACTTTGACAAATAATTTGTATCAAAATTATTGTTTATAAAATCCTTGTTGTCCATCATTTTAGAGTGAAAATCTATAACTGTTCTTATACCTTCTATCTGATACTCACTAAGAGCATTTTTCATCTTTGCTATAGCTTTATCTCTATCTTCTCCCCATACAA
>CAZBPU010000183.1:0-3435 GCA_964493845.1 uncultured Sulfurospirillum sp. | reverse complement strand
AAAAACAGTGATGATGAAATCAACTTTAGTGTTAAAACAGAAATACTTTGTGCTGAAGAAAATACTATTATTATAAAAGATATAAAAAAACTAGAAACTTTCCCTCTTCTAAGTAGAAAATTTCCAAGAGCAGCAATAATCCATGCAAGTTTAGTCCATATTGCAAATGAAAATGAGTATATTACTGGTAATATGATTGATATTAGTGAAGGTGGTATGGGTATAATTAGTTCTACTAAAAGTCACTTTGAAAAAGGGCAAACAATCGTTGCTTTTCTCTCTTATGAAGATGAAAAATCTGGATTTAAGTTCAGTTTTGAAGCAAATGGACTTATCACAAGTATTATAGGTATTGAACGAGTTTTTAGATATGGTATCCAGCTTATACTGAATAATGAAGAGAGAGAAATTGTACATAGTCTTGTAGATATTTTAAATGGTTCTAACGATAAAAAATAGTCATTACATGTAAAAATATTACAGTATGTAATATTTTATATATTGAAAAACTTTTTTAGATATAATCACATTATGAATAGAATCAATACATTTCATCTTATATCTTTTTTATCAATAATTATCATTAGTATAATTGCATATTTTTATATAGATTCAGCTTTAATATTTAAAGATATTTCTATAGGGCTTATACTAATAAGTACTATTTTTTCTCTTTATTTTGGTCGCAGTAAAGCTTTTGTACTTCTGTTGATACCACTGTTTTTTAGTTTCTATATGTTTTATCCAAATATCCTAGGATTAGATGGAGGAAATAACTCTTTTTGGTATCTATTCCCTATTACAACATCTTTAGGATTTCTATTTATTAGTGTACTGCAAGAGAGAGGTCTATACTGTTTTTATGGACTATTTAAAATAATAATTGTTATTTTTATTTTAGGAGTTACATACTATCTTCTAGCAACATTTTCTATAGAATTTAAAAATGCTTTAGATACAAAAATCATAAACTATGAAATACCTTTTAAAGTTAATGATTTTACATTTTTAATAACTCTTATATCAATTTTATTTGTAACATCTATATCAACTTTGTTCTTTAACACTAACATTGAAAAAGCTCCTTTTTGGGCTCTTATATCACTTATAATACCTGCTCTATTTTTCCAAACTAAAAACTCATTTATACTGTTTAGCTCTCTTAGTTCTATTATATTTATAATTGCTCTTTTAAAAGATAGCTATAATATGTCATATATAGATACTCTAACTGATATTCCCGCTCGTCGTGCTCTTGAAGAAGCATTTTTAAAACTTGGTTCTACATACTCACTTGCTATGGTTGATATAGATTTTTTCAAAAAATTCAATGATACTTATGGACATGATGTAGGCGATGAAGTTTTAAAACTTGTCGCAGAACAACTAGTAGCTATAAAAGGTGGTGGAAAAGCTTTTAGATATGGAGGGGAAGAGTTTGTTATACTTTTTCCAAACAAAACTAATAATGAAATTTTGATATATCTTGAAGAGGTTAGAGAATCCATAGCAAAAAGAGCATTTATCATTAGAGATAAAGATAGACCTGAAGAAAAACCAGAAAAAAAAGTAAAACAAAAAAATTTAAAAAAAGTAAAACTAACAGTAAGCATAGGAGTTGCAAATGCACCAAGTGATGGAAAAACTACTCAAGAAATCATGAAAAAAGCTGATTTATCTCTTTATAAAGCAAAAGAAAATGGTCGAAATTGCACTGTCACTTCTTAGGTAAAAAAAATTTAATAAATTAAAATTTTGAGGGACTAAACACCCCTCAAAAACTAGTGTAAATCACTATTTAAAACGACTTCTCTTTGACTTCTTAAAGCTATAATCATTCCATTTGTACTATTTTGTCTAAAATGAACTCCATTAAATCCTGCTAAATCAAGACCTTTTACAAACTCAATATCATTACTATCTTTACATGTAAAACTTGGATTCACTTCTTTTATCTTAGATACTTGTGCTGGATTTATACCTATCTTAGTACCCTCAAGTATAGCAATCCCAGCATCTACAATACAGCCATCACCTAAAGGAATTCCCGTAACAGAGTTCGCACCAAGAAGAGTATTTTCTCCTATAGTTATTGGATTTCCATCAGTTCCACTTAAAACACCAAGGATACTTGCTCCTCCGCCAACATCGCTACCTTTACCAACTATCGCTGATGAGCTGATACGCCCTTCTACCATAACTGAGCCAGTAGTTCCTGCATTAAAGTTGATATAACTTGCTCCCGGCATAACAGTAGTTCCCGCACTTAGTTGTGCTCCCATACGAACTTTACTTGCATCTAAAATACGAGTATTGTCTTGTGGAATTACATGAGAAAGGAATCTAGGAAACTTATCTACTGATTCGATTATAGGATATGTAGCTTGAAGTTTCATCTCTATCTCATTTGCTCTTAACCAATCAAGTTCAATTGGTATACCCATAGACCATGCTACATTTTCAAGTACACCAAATGCACCATTTAAATTTAGACTTCTTAGAGCTGCTTTACCTGTTGAAAGTGCATAAAGTTTAAGATATACGGCCTCAACACTTTTTGGTCCTTCATCATCAAAAATAAATACCAATCTATAATCATCTCTAAGCTCATCTGATTTTCTTATCCAATTTAACATACTAATTACTTGAACATTTTTATGAGCATCACCAATAGCTTCATTTAAATACGGAGTAAAGGCTTTAAAAGCACTTTTAATAAACTTTTTCTTTACATCACATACAAACTCACTAGCACTAAAGTCAACTTCTATACCACTCTCTTTCAAAGCTGCAACAAAAACTGCAGCACTTCCAAAGTTCTCTTTCCAGTTAATAACTGGGAAGTTTGCTTGTAATATTTTTTCACTATTTAACTGACCTCTATCAACTCTAGCAATACCAAAACCTATCGGTTTTCTATACCCTTTTGTTGACTCAGTCTCTTTAATAAGAGCTTTGAACTCTTCTATATTTTCTATTTTTTTCATTTAATTGTCTCCTGTAAAAGGAACAAGTCCCTGTTAAATTCCTCACGCTCGGCGCTTGCTCCATCTTTAAGAAAGCTTTTTGTTTGTGAAGAGTTATTTGCTTTCTAATTTTAAATTACTGACTTACCCCTTATTTCTCAAAAATTATACTTTTCAAAGCTTTAGGAGGATGTAGGGACAAATAGTCCCTACCACTATAGTTGTTAATTTTTTGTATCTCTAAAACTTAGAGCTAATTAACAACCTCATCCACCACTTTTAGGTGGTTGTGTGCTTGCAGCACCAGTAGAACAAGCACTTACTCCCTCAGGAGTTGTAGGTTGGATAGCTTCATTGTTAGCTCCACCCTCTTCGTTTACTTTTTCAATCTCTTCCCAAAGTTTACGAGCTGACTCTTGATATCTTTTTGCTGTTTCACTCTCTGGTTTAAAAAGAACTACTGGTTTAC
>CAZBPU010000182.1:0-3474 GCA_964493845.1 uncultured Sulfurospirillum sp. | reverse complement strand
AATTATAATAAATATAAGTTTTACTATTGACATTTGCACATATGTTCGTTATAATTCTGAACATATGTGCATATGAGGAATTTAAATGAATTGCTGTGGAAGAAAAAGAAAAAGTAGAAATATAGATGCAGACCATAGTAATCTTTCCTTTAAACCTTGTGGTTTAAGAAAAGATTCGCTAGAGATTGTCATCATCTATGAAGATGAGATAGAAGCTATAAGACTAGCTGATTTAAAATCGCTATATCAACAAGAGTGTGCTGATATGATGGCTATTTCTCGTACAACTTTTTCTAGGCTAGTAGAGTCTGCTAGAAAAAAAGTAGCAGATGCCCTACTCAATAAAAAAGTTTTAACAGTAGAGAAAAGAGGATGAATCATGCAATGTAATGGACAAAACAGAAAAAGAAACGAGTGCCGTAATGGTGAAGGAAGAGGACATAGTAACGGTAGAATGAAAAACAACCAACCTTGTCAAGGTAATGGAAAAGGCTTTGGACTTGGAGAAGGACGAGGAAAAGGTCGCAATAGAGTATTTGGTAAAGACTCCTAAATGAAAATAACTATTGCTAGTGGAAAAGGTGGTACAGGAAAAACTACCATTTCCACTAATCTAACATCATATATTGCTAGTATGGGGAATAGTGTTGTTTTAGCTGATTTAGATGTAGAAGAACCAAATTCAGCTCTATTTTTAAAAACAAAACTAATCCATACTCAAATAAGTAACAAAATGGTACCAAATTGGGAAAGTACTGATTGCACCTTATGTGGAGAGTGTGCAAAAAATTGTAACTTCAATGCTATAGTTGCTATGCCAAAAGAGATACTAGTCTTCAAAGAGTTATGTCATAGTTGTTATGCTTGTAGTGAACTCTGCCCAACCAACTCACTACCAATGAAGCCTACAAGAATTGGTGAAATAAAAGAGTTTGAAATTCAAGACTTTCCTTTTATAGAAGGAAGGCTAGACCTTGGTCAAGAGATGGCTGTTCCACTTATATCACAAACCATAAAATATACTCAAGAAAAATACCCAAATCATATAAAGATTTTTGATGCACCTCCAGGAACAAGTTGTCCTGTTATTGAAGCTAGTCGTGATAGTGATTTTGTAATACTTATAACTGAAGCTACTCCTTTTGGACTTAACGATTTAACCTTAGCAGTAGAAACTATGAGAGTACTAAATCAAAATTTTGGTGTCATTATAAATAGATATGGCATAGGGGATAATAGCGTAGAAGAGTATTGTAAAAAAGAAAAAATTCCAATCATAACAAAAATAAAAAATGATAAAGAAGTAGCAAAACTCTATTCAAAAGGTGAATTGATTTATAAAAAAATAGATCATTTCAGAAACTCTCTTGATGAGATAGTATCTTTCATAGGAGGCATAAATGCGTGAAGTTGTAGTGATTTCTGGTAAAGGTGGAACAGGTAAAACTTCACTAAGTGCAGCATTTGCTTACCTAGAGGGAGAAAATGCACTTGTTTGTGACTGCGATGTAGATGCAGCTAATATGCACTTGCTATTAGATGCAACTTTTGATAAACAAAGAGATTTTTACAGTGGTGAAGTCGCACTTATAGATGAAGAACTTTGTACAAATTGTGGTAAATGTGCAGATGTTTGTAGATTTGATGCAATCCATATTATAGATGGGCAACATAGAGTTGACCCGATAAGCTGTGAAGGTTGTCACTACTGTAGTAAAGTTTGCAAAAAAAATGCTATAGAGATGAAAATACAGAAAGCTGGAGATATCTATACTTCAGATATAAAAAATGGGTCCAAAATGGTTCATGCAAAACTTGGATTTGGTGCTGAAAATTCTGGAAAACTTGTTGCTAAAGTAAAAACAGATGCTAAGATAATAGCACTTCAAAAAAATAAAGATTATGTTATAACCGATGGAAGTCCAGGCATTGGTTGTCCTGTAATTTCTAGTTTGAGTGGAGCAAATCTAGTTGTGTTAGTTACTGAAGCAACTGTTTCAGGTCTTCACGACTTAGAGCGTGTTTTAAAACTTGTAAAAAATTTTTCATTACAAGCAGTTTGCATTATAAACAAGTATGATTTAAATGAAAAAACATGTAAAGATATAGAGCAATTTTTAAAAGAAGAAAAGATAGAACTTATTGGCAAACTACCTTATGATGAAACTTTTACTAAATCTTTAAGTGAAGCCAAAACTATAATAGAATATGATGAAAATAGTAAACTATCCAATCTCATAAAAGAGTGTTGGAAAAAAATAAAGGAGACGGTGAAATGAAAATTATATTTACATCCAAAGGAGAAGACTGGTCTTGTAAAATCGACCCTAGATTTGGAAGAGCAGATTTATTTGTTAGTTTTAATGAAGAGACAAATGAACTATCATCTATATCAAATGCAGGGGCAGAACTCATGGAACATGGGGCAGGACTTCAAACATCAAAAAAAGTTTTAGACTTAAACCCAGATGTTATCATAACAGGTAATGGAGCAGGAGAAAAAGCACTTGCAATACTAAAAAAATCAAATGTTGAGATGTATATAGGTGCCGAAGGCATGAGTCTGAAAGAAGCCTATGAAGCTTATAAAAACAACAAACTAGAAAAACAATTTTAAGGATAAAAAATGCGATTAGTATTTCCAACAAATGAAAATGAAGGCTATCTCAGTAAAAGAGGAGCTCACTTTGGTAAAGCAAAATATTATACAATAGTTACACTGAATGATGGTGCTATAGTTGATGTAGAAGGCTTCGAAAATCCAGGACACAATAGTGGTGCATGCTCTAATGCAGTTACAAATATCATGAGTTTTAAACCTGATGCTCTTATAGTTGGTGGCATCGGTGGACGTCCTGCACAAGGCTTTATTGAAGCTGGACTTGATGTATATTTTGACCAAACAAGCCCAACAGTTCAAGATAGTTTAAAAGCATTTTTAAATAACAAACTTGAAAAAAGTGCTGGACAAGGTACTTGTAGTCACAACTAATGAATATAAATTTACAACAAATTGGGACTATAAAAACTCCTTTTAATGAACTAGAGAATATGCCAGTTCAACCAAAAGGAGCTAAAGATACTATTGCTAAAATAGAATTTAAAGAGGAATTTAGTGAAGGTTTAAAAGATTTAGATGGGTTTAGTCATGTTTATCTTATATACTATTTTCACAAGGTAACAGAACATAAACTTTCTGTTATACCTTTTAATGACCTAAATAACAAAACAAGAGGTGTTTTTTCAACAAGAACTCCTGTTCACCCAAATCAAATTGGACTATCTGTTGTAGAATTGATAAAAATACAGAACAATATTGTAACTATAAAAGGAGTTGATATTTTAAACGAAACTCCTCTTTTAGATATAAAACCATATATAGAAAATTTTGATAAAATAGATGGAATAACAAAATCAGGCTGGATGAAATCATCAAGTCATGAAGTCTCTAAAAAAAGATCAGATAATAGGTTT
>CAZBPU010000181.1:0-3490 GCA_964493845.1 uncultured Sulfurospirillum sp. | reverse complement strand
ATGAAGATTTAAAAGTGTGTGAAGATTATGATTTGTGGTTAAGAATTTTGCTCAAATACGACATAAAACTACTAAACAAAGAGCTTATTACTAAACAAGCTGGACATAAAAACCAACTATCTTTTACAACACCTCTTATAGATACTTACAGAGTGCAAGCTCTAAAAAAACATCTAGATAGTGAGTTTAAAGAGGCTGTTTTAACGGAAATCAAATACAAAGAAAATATTTTAAAACCTAAAAACTCCTTGTAACCTTTTAATCCAAAATCTCTAAAAAAAGCAAAACTTTACCAATTTCCAGCAGTTGTTGAAGCAATAACTATGGGATATAACATACTAAATGTGACTAATTTAAAACTATCTCGTGTAGCTATCTCTGAAATAGCTTTAGGCAATATCAAATCTTACTGGAACAATAAAGGTATCAAATAAATATAAAAAATTTAAAGTCCTTCTTCATTCTAAGGAATGGCCTTCTACATAAAATTGACAAATAAATCTCAATCGACTATAATAACATATAATACGGTCACAAAAAAGTTATTAAATTGAAACATGTATTAAAAAGATAGAGGTCATTCTGAGTATAAATATGCAACATGAAAAAATTACAAATAATGATTTGATAAAATCACTTAAACAAAATAATCAATTTTTAAAACTTTTAATTGATACCATACCATGTCCTGTTTTTTACAAAGATACTGATGGAATTTATCAACAATGTAATGATGCTTTTTCAAAAACAATACTAGGAATACCCAAAGAGATGATAATCGGAAAAAGTCTATTTGATATTCCTAAATATATTCCCAATGATTTGGCAAAAATATACAAACAAAAAGATGATGAATTATTTTTAAATCAAAAAGTACAAGCCTATATAGCAGAAGTATTATGTGCAGATAAAATAAAAAGAACATTTAAATTTACCAAATCAATATTAATTGATGATAGTGGGAAAAGCATAGGTTTGGTTGGAGTCATGCTAGATATGAGTCAACTAAAACAAAAAGAAGAAGAGCTAATAGAAAAAAATATCCTTTTGGAAAAATTATCATTCAAAGATGCTCTAACAGGTGCATACAATCGAAGAAAGTTTGATGAACTATTTAGTACTATGCTAAAAACCGCACAAAGATACGAATATATTCTAAATTTTGCAATGATAGATATAGATGATTTTAAACTCTATAACGACACATTTGGACATCAAAGTGGTGATGAAGCATTAAAAACCATGAGTAATACTATAGAAAAATGTTTATTACGTCCTGATGACTATTATTTTAGATTAGGTGGTGAAGAGTTTGGAATTTTATACTTTTCAAATAATGTAGAATCCGCTATAGATTTAATTGAAAATATAAAAGACAGTATCAATAACTTAAATATAAAACATATAAATAGACTTAAAAAACTAACTATTTCAGCTGGCCTAATTATAGTTAAAAACGAAGAAAAAAATACAGAATATATTTATGAAGAAGCTGACAAACTACTATACAAAGCGAAAGAAAAAGGTAAAAATTTAGTTTTATCTGAAGTAATATAAAAAAAGAGATAGTGTTAGTAGAAACCAAAAGAGTTAGAAAAAATAACTAAAAAATTCTATAGAGTTTCTCAAAATGGCTGGAACAACTCACTTGGATTAGGACTCTCTATTGTATCCAATATCGTAAAACTTCATGGTTTTAAACTTGATATTCAAAGTGAAGAAAACATTGGCTCTACTTTTATTACCACCCCAACAAACTAACTCATAAGACTTTAATAACAAAAAATGTACACTTCCATTATGGAAACTGCAAATATAATCTCTATAATAACAATAGCATTTTTAGGCTCTTTTGGACACTGTGTTGGTATGTGTGGTGGTATAGTCATTGCTTATAGTAGTGCTAAAATTGATGATAGTTTTAATAAACGTACAAAAATAATTTCCCATCTTTTATACTCATTTGGTAGAGTTTCAACATATATCATCATCGGTATTTTATTTGGTTATTTTGGGTCT
Organism: uncultured Sulfurospirillum sp.; assembly: GCA_964493845.1. Classification (GTDB taxonomy): domain Bacteria; phylum Campylobacterota; class Campylobacteria; order Campylobacterales; family Sulfurospirillaceae; genus Sulfurospirillum_A. The sequence continues at coordinate 1,471 of CAZBPU010000181.1, read as the reverse complement.
TTATTCTCTTTTGATGGAGAAGCAAATACTATTTTTAGAATGATTACTGGTATAGTCATGATTTTAGCTGGTCTCTCACTAGTAGGACAGATAAAATTTTTAACACTTATAGAGCATAATCTTTCAGGTTCTTTGTGGTATAAAAAAATATTTCAAACACTTATAAAATCAAAATCTTATCGAAGCTTTTACCTTTTGGGTCTTTTAAATGGTCTTCTTCCTTGTGGTTTTGTCTACTTTTTTGCAGTTACAGCTGCCAATACAGCTAGTCCTATTTATGGTGGCTTAGTTATGCTTATATTTGGTCTTAGTACTATACCTGCCCTCTTTTCTCTTGGTTTTTTTGTTAGCTTATTTAATAAAACCGGTATAAGAGATGTACTCATAAAACTAGCAGCCATCGCTGTTATAGTTTATGGTGTTGTAGAGTTATACAAAGGATATATGCTCTTTATCGGAACACATAGTGGTTAGAGCCATTGAGTTGTATTGTGGCATTGGTGGGTTTGCAAAAGCTTGTGAAGATTTACAAATAGAGATAATCAACTCTTATGACCAAAATGATGCTGCGATACTAACTTATAATACAAACTTTTTGCATAAAGCAACAAAATTTAACTTAGAAAAATTTAATGAAACGCATATAAATGATATAGATTTTTTATGGATGTCACCACCTTGTCAACCATATACTAAAAAAGGGAAACAAAAAGAGTTAGAAGACAACCGAAGTGATAGTTTCAAAACAGTTCTCAAAGCGATTTATAACAATCCACCTCTTCATATCGGTGTAGAAAATGTAGAGGGATTTCAAAACTCAAGCGGTAGAGATTTACTCATGCAAACGCTAAAAAAATGTGGATACAACATAAGTGAAACTCTTCTTTGTCCAAGTAGCCTTGGAATTCCAAATAGACGCATGAGATACTATCTTTGTGCCTCACTAAACCCACTTAAACCTATAAAAAAAAGCTCTACATGTAAAGAACTAAAAGAGTTTATAAAAGAACCAAATACTCCATTTTTAATACCGCCTAAAATATTAGAAAAATATAGTGATGGTTTTCGTATCATAAATAAAAATGACAAAAATGCCTACTCAACTTGTTTCACCTCGTCATACTCAAAATCTTGGATGCACTCGGGAGCATATCTTTCATCTGAAGATGGTGTAAGACTATTTGAGCCAAATGAAATAGCTTCTTTGATGGGGTTTGGGGATGACTTTGTATTTCCTGATGAGCTTACAAAACGACAATCTTATAAGCTCATAGGAAATTCTTTAAGTGTTTATGCTCTTAAAAGCATACTAACTCAATTTACTTTTTAGAGTTTAATCTAGAAAAATACTCTTGTCCATGTTTACATACTGGACAAACTTTTGGTGCTTTCTTACCATAATGAATATGTCCACAAACTTCACAAATCCAAGCTTCATCACCATCTTCACTTACAAACTCTTCTCCACTTT
>CAZBPU010000180.1:0-3490 GCA_964493845.1 uncultured Sulfurospirillum sp. | reverse complement strand
GCTTGAACAGAAGTAATTGAACCTTTATTAGTTGATGTAATTCTCTCTTGAAATTGACCCATTTCACTAGCAAGTGTTGGTTGGTAACCAACAGCTGAAGGAATACGTCCAAGAAGTGCTGACATCTCTGCACCACTTTGAGAAAATCTAAAAATATTATCGATAAACATAAGAACATCAAGTCCCATCTCATCTCTAAAATACTCAGCCATTGTAAGACCAGTAAGAGCGATACGGTTACGAGCTCCTGGAGGTTCACTCATCTGTCCGTAGCACAGTGCAACTTTATCTAGTACATTTGAATCTTTCATCTCATGATAAAGGTCATTTCCTTCACGAGTTCTCTCTCCAACACCAGCAAATACAGAGTAACCACTATGCTTAAATGCAACGTTATGGATAAGCTCCATAATAATAACTGTTTTACCAACACCAGCACCACCAAATAGTCCTACTTTACCACCTTTAGCATAAGGCGCAAGTAGGTCAACTACTTTAATACCAGTTTCAAAAATTTCACTTTTTGTACTTTGTTCTTCAAATGCTGGAGGATCTCTGTGAATTGACCAAGTATCAGTTGGTGTTACACTTTCACCTTCATCTATAACATCACCAATAACATTAAAAATTCTACCTAGAACTTCTTTTCCTACTGGAACTTTGATTGGTCCACCTTGAGCTACAGCTGTAACACCACGAGTTAAACCTTCACTCATATCCATTGCAATCGTTCTTACACGATTATCTCCAAGGTGAGCTGCAACTTCAAGAACTAACTTAGTTGCAACACCCTCTACCTCATAATTTACTTCAATAGCTTCATTTATCTCTGGAAGGTAGCCGTCGAAATCAACATCAACAACTGGACCCATAATCTGACTGATTATTCCATTCATAAAAATTCTCCCTTATCTATTTCATTGATTCAACACCACTGATGATTTCAATCAATTCAGTAGTGATACTCTCTTGTCTAGCTTTATTATAAGCTAGAGTTAACATGTCTACTCTCTCTGTTGCATTTTTAGTTGCATTTTCCATAGCTTGCATTCTTGCACTATGTTCTGCAGCCAATGAATCAATAAGAGCATAATACATATTATATTCAAAATACTTTTTCATTAAAGACTCTAAAATTGTTTCATCTTCTTCTGGCTCAAGTTCCATAAGAGATTTTGAATCAGTTTCAAAATGCTCTAGAGGGTAAACTGGAACAATATAGTTTACTTTTAACTCTTGTGAAATCATATTCAAATAACCATTATGAACCAAAATAACTTTGTCAGTTACTCCATCCTTAAAGTCATCAATTGCTTCACTAATAATCTCTTGTGCTTTCTCATATGTTGGTGCTGAACTAACTCCTGTATACTCAGAATGTAACTCAATATCTTGAAATTTAAAAAAGGCTATACCTTTTTTACCAACACCTCTTAATCGAACTTTGATTTTTTTCTCTTTGTACTCTTCTAATAGTTTATTGACTTCTTTAATAGTTTGAATATTAAATCCACCACATAGACCTTTATCAGCTGTAACAAAAACAATATCTACTTTTTTAGGAGTATCTATTTCATCAAAAAATCGACTCTCAATACCACCAATTTTATATTGATTAATTTTATAAGCTATTTCAGATAAAACTTCATTAATTTTATCTGCATACACTCTTGATTGTTGAGCAGCTAATTTTGCACGATTCAACTTTGCAGTTGAAACAAGCTTCATTGCTCTCGTCGTTTTTCTAGTGTTTTCAACACTCTTTATTTTTCTTTTTATCTCTTTAAGGTTTGACATTGTCTATCCTTACTTTACTGCAAACGTTGCTTTAAACTCATTCAATGCTTTTGCTAATAGGTCTTCAACCTCTTTATCTAGCTTTTTCTTGCTTCTAACTTGCTCAAGAATTTCTGGATATTTAGCTTCTATAAATGGATATAGCTCTGCTTCAAAGCGAGTTACTTCGCTAACTTCGATATCATCAAGAAAACCTTTTGCACCAGCATAAATTATCACAACTTGTTTTTCAACAGGAAGTGGAGAATACTGAGCTTGCTTAAGAATTTCTACCATTCTCTCACCACGCTCAAGTTGATTTCTACTAGACTCATCAAGATCACTTGCAAATTGAGCAAATGCTTGAAGTTCACGATATTGCGCAAGGTCTAGTCTAAGAGTTCCAGCAACTTGTTTAGTAGCTTTTATCTGAGCAGCTCCACCAACACGGCTTACTGAAAGACCAACGTTAATAGCTGGACGAATACCTGAGTTAAATAGATCTGACTCTAGGAATATCTGACCATCTGTAATTGAGATAACATTTGTTGGAATATACGCCGAAACGTCGCCAGCTTGTGTTTCAATAATAGGAAGAGCTGTAAGTGAACCAGCACCTAACTCATCATTTACTTTTGCTGCTCTCTCAAGTAATCTTGAGTGAAGATAAAAAACATCACCAGGATATGCTTCACGACCTGGAGGACGACGAAGAATAAGTGACATCTCACGATATGCAACCGCATGTTTTGAAAGATCATCATAAACTATAAGTCCATGACGAGAATTATCTCTAAAATACTCACCCATGGCAACACCAGCATATGGTGCTAAGTATTGTAATGCAGCTGAATCAGAAGCACCTGCATTAACAATAATAGTATAGTCCATAGCTCCATGCTCTTCAAGTTTTTTAACAACTTGTGCAACAGTTGATTGTTTTTGACCAATCGCAACATAGATACATACAACATCTTGACCTTTTTGGTTAATAATTGTATCAATTGCAACTGTAGTTTTACCAGTTTGTCTATCACCAATGATAAGCTCTCTTTGTCCACGTCCAATAGGAACTAGTGCATCAATCGCTTTTAGACCAGTTTGAAGTGGCTCATGAACTGACTTTCTAGCCATAATTCCATGTGCTTTTTCTTCAACAAATCTAGTCTCAGTTGCTTCAATCGGACCTTTTGAGTCAATTGGGTCACCAAGTGAGTTAACAACACGACCTATCAAGGCATCACCAACAGGCACACGAAGAAGACGTCCAAGTCTTTTTACTGAAGTTCCTTCTTTAATACCTTTTCCAGAACCCAAAACAACGATACCAACACTTGACTCTTCCAAGTTAAGTGCCATACCTCTTTCACCATTTTCAAATTCAACCATCTCTCCGGCCATTACATTGTTCAATCCATAAACATTTGCAACACCATCTGCTGCTGAAATAACTTTGCCAGTCTCTTCAACATCTACGTTGAGCTCAAAATTTTCTATGCGTTCTTGAATGATTGAACTGATTTCGTCAGCTTTCATTTTTGCTCCCACAAATTGCTCCTTACATTTTCATTTAATTTTCTTCTTTAATTTGAGCAAAGCCCAAATTAAATTCATCTCACTAAAGCTTCGACTGTTGTCGAGAACTTTTTTATTTTACTCTCTTCTTTAATTTGAGCAAAGCCCAAATTAAATTCATCTCACTAAAGCTTCGACT
>CAZBPU010000179.1:0-3530 GCA_964493845.1 uncultured Sulfurospirillum sp. | reverse complement strand
GCTAAAATTAAAAATATGTGTGAGTTTAAAGAGTTAACTTTACAGGCAGAGGAAGATTTTGAAGGCTATTGGGATAGAATGGCAAAAGAAAAAATCGACTGGTTTGAACCTTATGATACAGTTTTAGATGAGAGTAATGCTCCTTTTTATAAGTGGTTTGGTGGTGGTAAACTTAATGTTACACATCAGTGTCTTGGACGTCACTTAAAGACAAGAAAAAACAAAGCAGCAATCATCTGGGAAGGTGAAGATGGTAGTAAAAGAATTATCACTTATCTTCAACTTTATTATAGAGTAAATAGATTAGCTAACTTATTAAAAAATAAATTTGATATAAAAAAAGGTGATAGAGTAGTCCTTTACTTACCTATGATTCCTGAAGCTGCATTTGCAATGCTTGCTTGTGCAAAAATAGGTGCAGTTCACTCTATTGTATTTGGTGGATTTTCAGCAGATGCTCTTAGAGATAGAGTTCGAGATGCAGATGCAAAACTTGTTATCACGGCGGATGGGGCATTTCGTAGAGGTAAGCCATATATGCTTAAACCAGTTGTTGATGAGGCATTAAAAGAGGGTTGTAAGTGTTGTAAAAAAGTACTTATTGTTCAAAGAAACTTTGAAGATATAGATTATGTTCCTGGTCGTGATTATGTTTATAATGAAATGATTATGAATGAGTCTCAGCACTGTGACCCTGAGCCTATGGATGCAGAAGATCCTCTGTTTTTACTTTATACTTCTGGAAGTACAGGAAAACCAAAAGGTGTTCAGCATAGTAGTGCAGGTTATATCTTGTGGGCACAGTATACGATGGAAAATGTTTTTGATGTAAAAGAAAACGATACTTTTTGGTGTACAGCTGATGTTGGTTGGATTACAGGACATACATATATAGTTTATGGACCACTTGCTATGGGCGCAACAACAATTATGTATGAGGGAGTTCCTACTTATCCTGATGTTGGACGTTGGTGGAAGATGATAGAAGAGCATCGTGTAAATCAGTTTTATACGGCTCCTACAGCTATAAGATTACTTCATAAGCTTGGACAAGATGAGCCTAAAAAACATGATTTAAGTAGTTTAAAAGTTCTTGGAACTGTTGGCGAGCCTATAAATCCTGATGCTTGGATGTGGTACTACAATGAGATAGGTGGAGGAAAATGTTCTATTGTTGATACTTGGTGGCAAACAGAAACTGGTGGACATATGATTACTCCACTTCCTGGGGCTACTCCAATCAAACCAGGAAGTGCTACGTTCCCACTACCTGGAATTATGGCAGAAATTATAGATGAAAATGGCAATCCAACTCCAAAAGGAGAAAAAGGTTTCTTATGTATAACTAAACCTTGGCCATCAATGATACGAACTATTTGGGGTGATCCTGATAGATTTGTTAAGTCATATTTTGGAGACTGTAAAAAGGATGGTAAACCTGTTTATTTTTCTGGAGATGGTGCGATGTATGATGATGATGGATATATTATTATAACAGGTCGTACAGATGATGTTATCAATGTTTCTGGACATAGACTTGGAACAGCTGAAATTGAGGCTGTTTTAGGACACCATACAAATGTTGCTGAAGTTGCTGTTGTTGGTAAGCCAGACCCTATTAAAGGTGAAGGAATATTTGCTTATATTGTAATAAAAGGTGAAGATACTATTGGTGAAGAGATTGAGATGATTCAAGAACTCAATAAACTAATCACAAAAGAGATTGGTAATATTGCTAAACTTGATGATATCCTTTTTGTTCCAGGTCTTCCTAAAACAAGAAGTGGTAAGATTATGAGAAGAATTTTACGCTCAATTGCAAAAGGTGAAGAGATTACTCAAGATACTTCAACTCTTGAAGATCCAAGTGTTGTAACAACTATAGAGGGTCTATTTAATAGATAACTAAAACTAAAAGGCATAGTAGAGATATTATGCCTTTTTTACCCTGTTTTTTATTATCCCATACAGTGTAATTATAATCCAAAATACTTCTATTAGAAATGAACCAAGATTAAAGTGTACCAAAAGTGATATTATGAGTAAAATAGCTCCTATTAGATTTATAATTTGAAATTTAAGAGAACTATGTTCTACTTTAGAAGCTTGCAATAAAAAATAAGCATATACAATAAACAACATACCTATAAAACCAATTATTTGAAAAATATCCATTCTACCGACCTTAAAAAAAGGAAATTGTACATAAAAAATACTTTATCTTATATAATGAAATAAAAATATTTAATAAAAGTAAAATCCATAAATAGATAAAATATCTTGTAACTAAGGAGAAAAAATGCTTATAATAAACACAGGAGGTACTTTTAATAAAAGATACAACCCTCTAAAAGGTGAGCTAGAAGTTCCAAAAGATTCAATTGCATTGGATGGGATACTAAAGTATTTTTATAATTTAGAATATGAGTTAATAAATATAATCCACAAAGATAGTTTAGATATACTTGATTGTGATAGAAAAGATATAGTAAAAACTATAAAAAATTCAAATCAAGATAAGATACTTATAATTCACGGAACAGATACAATGGATAAAACAGCAGAATTTTTAAATCAAAATATAATAGACAAAAAAATACTTCTTACGGGGGCTATGGTACCTTTTAATATAGATGGTATAGAAGCTAGCGCAAATCTATCTATGTCTATAGGTTATCTTTTAAATGTTCTAGAAGAGGGCATTTATATCTCTATGCATGGTTTAGTAGATAATTATAAAAAAGTATATAAAAACAGAGAAGTTGGAGTATTTCAAAGAGTTACATGTAAAGGTTAATCCTTTACATGTAGAAAGTTTTTAGCTAAAGTTTGTATATACTGCTTGAACATCTTCATCATTTTCAATACGTTCTATCAAGTTTGAGATGTCATTTATCTGCTCTTCACTAAGTTCTATAGGAGTGTTTGCAAATCTTTTTAATGTTGCTGTTTTTAGCTCAATTTTTAACTCTTCAAAAGCATGAGAAAGTGTACCAAAATCCTTATAATCAGCAGTAACTAGCACAGTACCATCTTCTTCTTCAATCTCTTCAAGACCAGCATCAATAAGCTCAAGTTCAAGCTCTTCTAAATCCATGTCTTCAGTTTTTTCAAACTCAAATACAGCTTTTCTAGAGAACATAAACTCTAAAGAGCCATTGTTTAACATCTCTCCATTACCTTTTTTAAAATGGTTTTTTACATTTGCAACAGTTCTTGTTGCATTATCAGTGGCTGTTTCTACAAATATAAGAGCACCATGAGGACCTTTTCCCTCATAATTTACCTCTTTCATATCTGCTAAGTCTTTAGAGTTAGCTCTTTTTATAGCAGCATCAATATTGTCTTTTGGCATATTTTCAGCTTTTGCATTTAAAATAGCTGTACGAAGTTTTGCATTGCTATCTGGGTCAGTTCCCCCCTCTTTAGCTGCCATAGTAATAGAACGACCAAGTCTAGGAAATATCCTTGACATTGCTCCCCATCTTTTCATCTTTGCTGCTTTTCTATATTCGAATGCTCTTCCCATA
>CAZBPU010000178.1:0-3538 GCA_964493845.1 uncultured Sulfurospirillum sp. | reverse complement strand
GTAGTGGTGCTGTTCTAAAGACTGAATTTTAATGATAGATTTTTTAAATCTACTTCTACAACATACAATCACTATGATGGCGATTGTAGATCCTATTGGAGTGAGTGCAGTTATGCTTTCACTCCTTCCTTCAACTGCTACAAAAGAAGAGGTAAATAAGATAGCATATAAGTCTACATTGACTGTAGTAGTTGCTTTTTTTGTTGTTCTTCTTACAGGTAATATTTTGCTTAAAGTTTTTGGAATAGAACTAGACTCTATTAAGGTAATGGGTGGAATAGTTCTTCTTATTACTGGATTAAAGATGGTAAGCGGAGCAATTGAGAGTAAAAACCAGACAAAAGAGGAGCGTGAAGAGGTAAAAACTCATGAAGATTTTTCTATTATACCTCTTGCTATTCCTATTACTTTTGGACCAGGTATATTTGCTACCGTTGTTATACTAAAAGGGCATTCTCACTCTTTTATGGATTTATTAGCTTTAGTAATAGCATTTTTGTTAGTAGCACTTGCTGTTTATCTGTCTTTTAGAAATAGTATTTATATTAAAAAGTATATGGGTATAACAGGCCAAAAAATCATAAGTAGACTTATGGGGCTTATTGTTGGTGCTATTGCAGTACAGTTTATACTCTCAGGGAGTACAGCACTTCTCAAAGGTTATTGGGGATAATCCGATATGCTTTACATGTAAAGGACAAGTATGCGCATATCAACTAAAGCTCTTTTTGATTTAACTTCAAAAACAGATGATAAAAATATAAAAGATATTTTGCAAAAAGTGGTATCAGATAAATCTGTACTACTAAAATCTGATCTATCCCAATCATCTAGCAAAACAGATGTAAAAATGCTGATAAATAATCTTTTAAAAGAGTTAAGTAACAGTACAAAAACAAAAGAAAATATTGTTCAAGAGATAAAACAGAGTGATATCCCAAAGCTTATGAAAAACACAACCAGTGAGCTAAAAATACTTTTAAACCTTATCAAGTCATATAAAACTCTCTCAAAATTTGCTCCTACTTTAGAAAAACTACTTTTAGATGTAAAAGAGATAAAACCTGAAACATTAAAACAAGATTTGGCAAAATCTGGTACTTTGATGGAGTCAAAACTGACATCTTCAAAAACAGAAACGATGCCAACATCTTTAAAAGAGGTATTAAAAAGCTTAAAAGAAGAGTTAGTTAAGGCAAATACAAAAGAGTCTTCATCTATAAAATCTTTAGATACTCTTTTAAATAGAAAAAAGATAGATAAGTCAAGTATGCCAGTTTTGCAAGATTTTGTAAAAGAGTTAAAAAAAGAGCCAGATTTGTTAAAGCAGGTTACACCTTTGATAAAAAAGCTTGATACTTTAGTAAAACAGAAAACACCTTCAATACAATCAAGCATAAAAGAGGTTTTAGCAGATATCAAACAAGTTATAGATAAAGCTCAAAAGCAAGAGAATACTCTACATGTAAAGATTATAGATAAGATTTTAGATACCCCTAAAGCGAATAAGAGTTTTGTGGATGACATAAAAACTTTGATTTCAAATATAAAACAGAGTAAGAACATAGCTAAGCCTGCAGTTCAAGTTGTAGCAAAGCTAGAAGAGTTAGTACAAAAGAGTGAACTTGTAAACTCAAAAATAAAAAACAATCCACAAGTTGCTCCAAAAGAGACTTCAACTGTTGTAACACAGATAAAAGAGACGTTATCTCAACTAAAAGAGTTAGTAAGTAAAAAAGACCCTATTTTAGATACAAAAGCACAAGAAATTACAAAATTAGTTGAACAGACTTTAAAAACTCCAGATTTTTTTCCAAAAGAATTGAGTAAGGCAACAGTCTCTGAAAAACTTCAACAAGTAGTCAATATAATCAAGAGTGAATTAGTGAAAAGTGATGTGAAAAACTCTTCAAATGTAGAAATTACAAAACTTACAAATAAACTTGAATCAGTTATAAAAGAACAAATTCAAACAAAACAGATAGTTCCAAATCAAAAGTTACAAGTTGAAGTCCCTATAAAACAAGAGTTAGCAAATGATATAAAATCAACTCTATTAAGTATAAAACATGAGCTTAGCACACAAACAACAGCAGTAGCACGAGATATATCTCTACATGTAGATAAACTCATCACACAAGTAGAGTACTTTCAGCTTGTATCACTTAGTACAAACTCACAAAGTACATATCTACCTTTTTTATGGGATGGGCTTGAAGAGGGACAAGTAAGCTTAAAAAAGCTAAAAGAAAATCGCTTTTTTTGTGAAATAAATCTAAAACTAAAAGAGTATGGTAAAATAGACTTAATGTTAATGCTTTTTGATGATATACATTTAAATATATCTGTTTTTGCTGAGAAAGAAGAGTTTCTTGAGCTTGTTCAAGAAAATTTACCATCACTTAAACAAGGTATAAATAAGATAGGGCTTATACCCTCAACTGTGCATCTAAAAAAAACAGAACTAAAAGAAGAGAATAAAAATCCAATGGGTCTATTAGGTACAGGATTAAATATAGAGGTATGATGATAGAAGATATTTTAGAGAAACAGTTTGGATTTAAAAGTTTTAGACCACTGCAACGTGAAAGTATAGAGGCAATAACAGATAAAAAAGATTTACTCACAATTTTACCAACAGGTGGAGGAAAATCTCTGTGTTATCAGCTTCCAGCACTTTACTTTAAAGATAAGCTTACTATCGTAATCTCTCCTTTGATAGCTCTTATAAATGACCAAGTAGTTGCACTCAATCAAAATGGAATAAAAGCGGATAAGTTAACAAGCGAGTTAAATGCAAAAGATATAAATAGAGTATATAGAGAGTTATACAATAAAGAGCTTTCACTTCTATATGTTTCACCAGAGCGAGCCAATATGGATAGTTTTAAATCACTTTTAAATCAGCTTGATGTTAGTTTTATCGTTATAGATGAGGCTCATTGTGTAAGTGAGTGGGGACATGAGTTTCGCCCAGACTATCGTAAACTTCACTTTTTAAAAGAAGAATTCCCTCACATACCAATAGCTGCGTTTACAGCAACTGCAACTAGTAAAGTTGCCGATGATATAGTAAATTCTCTTAGGTTAAATGATCCTATAAGACTAAAAGGTAGTTTTTTTAGAGACAATCTTATTTTAAATGTGAAGAAAAGAGTAGGTAATGGACGAGTAGAATTAGCTAATTTTTTAAAAAACTATGAAGATGAGAGTGGAATCATCTATACTTTTACAAGAAAAGAGACTGAGGAAGTAGCTAAGTTTTTGAACTCTCGTGGATTTGAGGCACTTGCTTATCATGCAGGACTAAAAAATGAGTTAAGACGAGAGACTCAAGATAAGTTTATCAAAGATGAAGTTAAAATTATAGTGGCAACTATAGCTTTTGGAATGGGGATAGACAAGTCAAATGTTAGATTTGTAGTACATATGGATTTACCAAAAAGTATGGAGAGCTATTATCAAGAGATAGGACGAGCTGGTCGTGATGGACTTAAAAGTGAGTGTTTACTTTTGTACTCTATGGGAGATGTTGTTA
>CAZBPU010000177.1:0-3561 GCA_964493845.1 uncultured Sulfurospirillum sp. | reverse complement strand
TGAACTTACACCAAATATGGTTAAAGAAATAGTTCAAAACTTTATGAAAGAACATCTAGGTTGGCTTGTTGTCTGGGGTGGTTTTTTTGGAGGACTGATTGGATTTATATCTTCATTTATAATTTAGAACTTTAAAAACTCAACTATTCTCTCTTCAAGCCAGTATTTTGGTTTGAAGAGTGTTCCACTTACAAAACCTACATGTCCACCATTTGGATAAACTTCAAGTATTATGTTTGTTGAAATTTCATCTTTAGTTGGTAAGATTTCTTCTGTCATAAAAGGGTCATCACTTGCATGAATAATCAAGGTTTTAGTTTTGATATCTTTTAGGTACTGTTTTGCAGATGAGCGTTTATAGTACTCTTTTGCTGTATCAAAACCATGAATTTTAGCTGTATAAATGTCATCAAATTTCCATAACGTTTTGATTTTATTTATATCTTCTTTTCTGAAATCTATCAAACTTTCCATAGGATGGTAATTATATTTTTTATATAGTGATTGTTTTAAGTGACTTAGTAAATACTTTTGATAAACTTTAGCAAAGCCAATATCCATAGTCTTAGCACTGATATCTAACTGCATTGGTGCTGAGATAGATATGGCTGAACTTAAAAGTGATTCATAGCCCCATTCACCTAAAAGTTTTAAAAGCATATTGCCACCTAAAGAGTAACCTATAGCATGAAGTGGACTATTTTTATAGTTTTTGTGAAGATACTCTATCCATGCTTTGGCATCTGAAGTATCTCCACTATGGTAGGCTCTAGGTTTTCTATTGATTTTTCCTGAGCAACCTCTAAAATGCATCAAAACTGAGCTTATTCCTATGTTTTTAAGAGCTTGCATAACTCCTTGTATATATGAAGATTTATATGAACCTTCAAGTCCATGAAAGAGTATAACTATTGGTTCATTGGCTATAGGTTTTCTTTCGCACCAAAAACACTCTACAAAATCTCCATCATCTAATTCAAAAATTTCTATTTCAAATCTATGATTGATTTGTTTTCTAAAAAGAGCAGGGTAAAGTGTTTGAAAATGCCTATTTTTAAGCCCTAAAGCTGGTTTGAAATCTTTCATTTATTACTTTAAAAGACTTTGTATATCTTTTTCTATAGATTCAGGAGCAGTTGAAGGGCCATATCGCTTTACAATTTTTCCATTTTTATCAACTAAAAATTTAGTAAAATTCCATTTTATGCCTTCTGTCCATAGAAAACCTCTTTTTTCACCTTTTAGATACTTATATAATTCATTTGCATTTGCTCCATTGACTGATGTTTTTTCAAATAAATCAAAAGTAATATTATAATTTTTTTGGCAAAACTTTTTTATCTCTTTGTTTGAGCCTTTCTCTTGTTGACCAAACTCATTGGTTGGAAAAGCAAGGATTTTTAAACCATCTTTCTTATACTTTTTATATAACTTTTCAAAACCTTCATACTGTGGTGTCATACTACATGTACTTGCAACATTTACTATAAGAAGGACTTTGTTTTTATATGTTGACATTAAAACGTTTTTGCCATCTATATTTTTAACTGTAAAATCATAAATTGTCATTTTGACTCCTTGGGCGACATTTTAGCAAAATAAGGTAAATATTTCGGCATAATACTTAGATGAACTACATTGGCTCAAAAAAACACTTATTAGACTTTATTGAAACTAATATAAAAAAAGAAGTAGGCATATTAAAAGACAAAGTTTTTTGTGACCTTTTTGCGGGTACAGGTGTAGTTGCAGAGCACTTTAAATCAAAAGTTCAAAAAGTTATAGCAAATGACATTGAGCCTTATGCTTATACTATCATCTACAATAAGATAAAAAACCATACAGTTTATAATCTAGATTTGATTGAATATACTCCAAAAGAGGGCTTTATCTATAAAAATTATGCTTTAAAGAGAAGCTATTTTTCCAAAGAAAATGCCAAAAAAATAGATGGACTTCGAGAAGGAATAGAAAAAAGCTTTACATGTAAACAGATTAGCCAAGACGAATACTACTTTTGTTTAGCTTCTTTAATATTTTCTGCTGATAGAGTTGCAAATACTACTGGAGTTTATGGCTCTTATCTTAAAGAATTAAAGTTTATGGCAAAAAGTGAAATGAAGTTTTTACCTCATATATTTGAGCAAAGTGATAAAAAACATGAAGTATATAATCAAAATGCAAATGAGCTTATAAAAACTATAAAAGGTGACATTCTTTATCTTGATCCACCTTATAACCATAGACAGTATGGTTTAAACTATCATATACTAAATACTATTGTTAAAAATGAAGAGTTTATTCCAAGAGGTAAAAGTGGTTTTGATGATTATATTCGCTCTGATTATTGTAAAATAACTAAAGTAACAGAAGCACTAGATAAGCTTATATCAGAAGCAAAATTTAAATATATATTTTTAAGTTACTCAAATGATGGAATTTTAGATAAAATATCAATCAAAAAAATTATGAGTAAATATGGCTCATATAGTGTAGAAGAGTTTATACACCCAAGATACAGAACAAGTAAAAAATCAAAAAGAGGACATGTAGTAGAGTATCTACATGTAGTGAGAAAGTAGGATGCTATATGGAATGTAAATACTTTGGAGTTTGTGGAAGTTGTAAACTTCATAAACTTAGTTATGAAGAACAAATACAGAAAAAAAAAGAGTATATAAAAGAGCTATTTAAACCTTTAGGTGTAGAAAAATTTGATATTTTCTTATCACCAGATACTCATTATCGTAATCGTGCAGAGTTTAGAATATGGCACGATGGTGATGAGATGAATTATGCCATGAATAGACTTGAAGGAAAAAATATTTTACAAATAGAGAGTTGTCCCAAGGTAGTAACAAAGATATCAGAGCTTATGGAGCCACTTCGTGAGATGATAAAAAAAGACGAGCCTTTAAGAAGAGGGCTATTTTCTATCGAGTTTTTATCATCATCTACTAAAGTTCTAGTCTCTCTTCTTTACCATAAAAAGATTGATGAGAGTTGGGATATATATGCTAAAAAACTTGAAGATGAGTTTGGTATAGCAGTTATTGGACGAAGTCGAAAAGTAAAGAGAGTTATCTCAGATGATTTTGTAATTGATAAGCTAAGTATAAATAGAGAAACTTTTACATACAAGATAATAGAAGGTGGATTTTCTCAACCAAATAGTTTTGTCAATACAAAGATGATAGAGTGGGCAACTTTACATGTAGAGAAGCCTAAAGACTTGCTAGAACTATATTGTGGACATGGAAACTTTACTATACCATTTTCAAAAATATTTGATAAAGTTTTAGCGACTGAGATTTCTAAATCATCTATAAAATCTGCGAAAGATAGCTGTGAAATGAATGGTGTGGAAAATATTGAATTTCTAAGAATGAGTGTTGAAGATTTAACAAGTGCCCTTAAAAAAGAGCGTGAATTTACAAGATTGAAAGATATAAATCTTGAAAATTATAATTTTTCACATGTTTTTGTAGATCCTCCAAGAGCTGGAATTGATGAAAAAAGTTTAGAGTTTATAAGTCAATTTGAAACGATTATATATATCTC
>CAZBPU010000176.1:0-3602 GCA_964493845.1 uncultured Sulfurospirillum sp. | reverse complement strand
TGAAAAACCTCTCCATCTTTGGTACTCACTCAGACTCAGGCAAATCAACTTTAACTTGGCTTATAGGTAGACTTCTTCAAGAAAAAGGTTTTAGTGTAGCTCCTTTTAAAGCACAAAATGTTTCTAACAATGCAAAGGTTTGTGAAGATGGGAGTGAGATTTCTATCGCTCAATATTTTCAGGCTGAAGTTTTAGGAGTTACACCTTCGTATCATCTCAATCCAATTTTACTTAAATCTGGTAGGGGTAACTTGGCATCTTTGATTGTTGAGGGACAGGTTATAAAAGATAAAGATGTTAGAGAGTATTATCGTGATTTGGATTTTTTAAAGCCTTCTGTTGAGCGTTGTTTTGAGTATGTAGATAGTAAGTATGATTGTGTTATTTGCGAGGGAGCGGGTAGTCCTGTTGAGCTTAATCTGATGGATAAAGACCTTTCAAATATTTATATATCGACTAAGTATAAAACAAAGATTATTTTAGTAGCTGACATCGAAAAAGGTGGGGTTTTTGCTTCTATTTGGGGGGTTTATAATCTTCTTCCAAAAGAGTTACGCTCAAATGTTATAGGGGTTATAGTAAACAAGTTTCGTGGAGATATGAGCTTGTTTGATGAGGGAATTCGTATCATCGAGGAGGAGTTTAAGATTCCTGTGCTTGGTATTTTACCTTATGAGCCTTTTAACTTAGGCTTTGAAGATAGTGCAAGTTTGATGAATTTTACTCAAGATTGTAGTAGTGCAAAAAGAAAAGTAGCTGTTATTCACTACCCATATATGAGTAACTATAATGACTTTGAGCCTTTGATAGCAGATGAGAGTATATGCCTAGAATTTGTGAGCTCTAACATCTCTTTAGAGCAGTTTGATTTAGTTATACTTCCTGGGAGTAAGCTTGTTATAAAAGATTTGGAGTGGTTGAAAAAGAGTGGAATTTTTGAGCAGTTAAAGAACAGAACAAAAGAGATACTTGGTATTTGTGGTGGTTATCAGATGATGTTTGAAAAAATCATAGATAAAGAGTGTATAGAGGTACAAAATCCAATATGTGAAGATGCTTTGGGTTTTATAGATGATGAGATAGTTTTTAAAAAAGAGAAAATTCTTAGAAAAAAAGGTGAGCTTTTTGAGATTCATCATGGTATTAGTAAAAAGTATCCTTTGGAGTATAAAAAAGGGCACATAAGAGGTACTTTTTATCATGGTATTTTTCATGATGAAAACTTTTTGATACATAAAGATAAAACAATAAATAATTTTGTAGATAAGATGAGAGATAAGATTGATATGAAAAGGATACTAAAAAGTGTACTTTGATGTAGCAGTTGTAGCTTTTGTTGTTGATAAACTTTTTGGAGAGTTTAGCTTTATAAAACATCCTGTTGTACTTATGGGGGATTTTATAAGTTGGTTTGAAAAAAAGTTTTATAAAAAGAGTGTTTGTAGAGGTATGCTCTTAACTCTAAGTTTGATTTTGATTGTATATTTAGTCGTATATTTAGTAACTCTTATAGATAACTTTTTTATATTAGGAGTTATAGCCTCAACTGGTATAGCTTCCAATATGCTATATAAATCAGTCAAAGATATACTAATAAATCCTCAAAACATTAAGTTTTTAGTCAGTAGAGATACAAAAAATCTAACTCAAAGCGATATAAATAAAGCAGCTATTGAAACTTATGCTGAAAACCTTAGTGATGGAGTGATTGCTCCTATTTTTTATCTTGTTATATTTGGCTTGGAGGGTCTTTTTATATATAAGGCCATCAATACACTTGACTCTATGGTTGGGTATAAAAATGAGAAGTATGAAAAGTTTGGTAAGTTTCCTGCAAAGCTTGATGATGTGGCAAATTTTATACCATCTCGTTTAAGTGCATGTTTGATAATGCTACTATCTTTTACATGTAAAAATTTCTATAAGTATGCAAAGCTTCATGATAGTCCAAATGCAGGTTATCCAATCTCTGCAATGGCAATGGCACTACATGTAAAGCTTGGAGGAGATACCTCTTACTTTGGAAAGCTAAAGAAAAAAGCGTATTTTGGAGAGGGTAGAGAGACGATAGAACAAGATGATTTAAAAAGAGCCTTATCTCTTCAAGTTAAGTTAGAAATCTCTATAATACTCTTTTTGATAATAGGATGGATGATAGTATGAGATATATTTATTTGGGTTTGAAGTTTGCATTTAGTTACTTCTCTATTTTACCTATAAGATTTAGTAGTGATGACAATCTCTCAAAGAAAAAAGTGTTGGCTTTTATGCTCTATTTTTTCCCATTGGTTGGGTTTGTAATTTCACTTATAAGTGTTGGTTTAGTATATCTTTTAGAAGATTTTAGTTGGCTTGGTATGTTTTTTGGTGGAGTTTTGTACATGATACTCTATGGTTTTTTACACCTTGAAGCTGTTATGGATGTAGCTGATGGCATATATGCAAAGCATGGTGGGAAAGATGCTTATAGTATTATAAAAGAGCCAACAGTTGGAGCATTGGGAGTTTTTTGGGGAGTCTCTTTTTTTGTAGTTAAGTTGGCTCTTCTTGTTTATGTTTTTGAATTAGGATATTTTTACGAGTTTATAACTATAGCAGTTGTTAGTAGGTTTGGACTTACTGTGATGATAAAAACACAAGATTTTAACTCTTCATTTGTATGTTCACTTCAAAAGGCAATAGAGCAAAAATCTCTTTTGATTGTAGGTTTGATTGTATTTTTAGTCTCACCTTGGTATATATTTGTTTTAGGTTTAGTTTTTGTATTTTTGGGTACAAAGTTTATAAAGAGAAACCTTGGATTTATCAATGGTGATGCTTTGGGAGCATCTTTGGAGTTTAGCGAGATAGCTCTTTTATGTAGTTTGATTTTATGCCAATAACTCTTTTAAGACATGCTTCACCCAATAAAAAATATCAAAGAAGATATCTTGGATATAGTGATGTAAATATAGATAAGTCTCTTTTTGATATGGATAAAGTAGAGTTTTTAAAAGAGAAAAAGTTTGATTTAGTTTATGCTTCATTGTTAAAAAGAACTTCTCAAACGGTTGAGCTTTTAGGTTTTAAGCCAATAAAAGATAAAAGACTGAATGAGGTAAAATTTAAAGATGAGATAGAGTTAAAAAACTTTGCAGAGGTAGAAAAACTAAAAAGTTATAAAAAAGAGTACCTTGAAAACTTAGAGACTTGGCATAGTTATGTTTGTTCTGAGAGTATAGATGATTTTAGGTCTAAAATCGAGAGTTTTATGAGTGAATTGCCAAAAGATAAAGAGATACTTATCTGTACTCACGCTGGAGTTTTAAGAGAGATAGTAGGAAAAAATATGGATTATTTGGAGAGTTATGAGTTACGCTAGTTGGTTTGAAGAGCATGCAAAAAAACATACAAAGATTATGAAAAAGTTGGAAAATAGAAGTGATGATGAGGTAATTGAGTATTTTACGTATGAAAATATGGTTAAAAATGAGCCAGATTTTTGTCCACTTTATGCTAAAAATAAAAAATGTCATGACATGGATGAGTTAAATTGCTATCTTTGTGCTTGTTCAAATTTTCGCTTTGATGATGCTGGTTTTAAGAAGATAGATGGGAAAAGT
>CAZBPU010000175.1:0-3613 GCA_964493845.1 uncultured Sulfurospirillum sp. | reverse complement strand
TATTTAGAGGGGTCAGGGTTAAACTTTTAACTTTATTTATGTTAATATATAAATAAAAAGAGTTAAAATGCCAAGAAGATTAAGAGTAGAAGCTTGTGGATATCATCATGTTTACAATAGGGGTGTTGCAAAAAGTGATATTTTTTTAGAAAATGAAGATAAAGAAATTTTTTTAGATATTTTAGGTGAAGTTTCAAAAGAGTATAGATTTAATATTCACTCTTTTTGTCTTATGGACAATCATTATCATCTTCTACTAGAAAATAAAAAAGAGAATTTATCAGATGGCATGAGACAGATAAACTCAAAATATGCAAGTTATTTCAATAAAAAATATAAAAGAGTAGGACACCTTTGGCAAGATAGGTTTAAATCTTGGTATGTTTTAAATGAGACATATCTTTTTACACTTTTTAAATATATAGAACAAAACCCAGTAAAAGCAAATATGACAAAAAAGATAGGAGAGTATAGATATAGTGCTACTTATAGTATCTTAAAAGATGGAGTTCCACCATTTTTGCAAAACTCTTTTGTGCTTAGAGATTATCATACACAAGAGTTATTTGATATGTTAGAGATTTCACTTAGTGAAATTGAGATTGAAAATATAGATAAGTTTCATAAAACGAGATATAAAGAGGTAGATGGGGTAATAGAGCCTATAAAAAAAATAGAATTGACAAAATATTTTCTACATGTAAGTAGTAAAGAAGAGAGAAACCTTGCAATTTTAAAAGCATATAAAGAGGACTATACAAAAAGTGAAATAGCAAGAGAATTATCATTAAGTGTAGCTGGAGTAAGTAAAATCTTAAAAAAGTTAAAAGTTTAACCCTGACCCCTATTAGATTTAAAGGTTATTTGGGGTAAAATGTAAACAAATTTAATAACAACTGATAATTAAGCAAAAATTTTATAAATGATATGATTTACAGAAGATATTTCTTCGTGCTTCAGTCGAGAGGAATTTTTGCTGGACTTGTTCAGTAAAAAGGGGACAATTAAATGGAAAATATTTTTGATAACAACCAAGATATACAGACTATAAAGATAGAAGATTCTATCAAAGCAAGTTATCTTGATTATTCTATGAGTGTTATCATAGGCCGTGCATTGCCAGATGCTAGAGATGGACTTAAACCAGTTCATAGAAGAATACTTTATGCAATGAATGATTTAAGTATTAGTTCACGTAGTCCGTATAAAAAGTGTGCTAGGATAGTTGGTGATGTTATCGGTAAGTATCATCCACATGGTGATACGGCTGTTTATGATGCGCTTGTTCGTATGGCTCAACCTTTTGCTATGCGTATTCCTTCTGTTGATGGTCAAGGAAACTTTGGTTCTATTGATGGAGATAATGCAGCAGCAATGAGATATACAGAGGCTCGTATGACTACTCTTTCAGAAGAGCTTTTGAGAGATATAGATAAAGATACAGTTGATTTTACACCAAACTATGATGATAGTATGGTAGAGCCAGATGTTCTTCCAAGTCGTGTTCCAAACTTACTACTAAATGGTTCAAGTGGTATAGCAGTTGGTATGGCTACAAATATTCCTCCTCATTGTATGGATGAGCTTATACCTGGGCTTCTAGCAATGATAGAAAACCCAAATATTGAACTTGAAGAAATGATGGAGTATATCAAAGGTCCAGATTTCCCTACAAAAGGTATAATCTTTGGAAAAAAAGGTATCTTAGATGCGTATTCAACAGGACGTGGACGTATAAAAATAAGAGCAAAAATACATATGGAGAAGAAGGGAAGTAAAGATGTTATTATTATTGATGAACTTCCTTACCAAGTAAATAAATCTCGTCTTATTGAGCAGATTGCAAATCTTGTAAAAGAGAAGCAAGTTGAAGGTATTAGTGAACTTAGAGATGAGTCTGACCGTGAAGGAATCAGAGTGGTAATTGAGCTTAAGCGTGATGCTATGAGTGAGATTGTCCTTAATAACCTTTATAAATCTACAAACCTTGAAGTTACATTTGGTGTTATTTTACTTGCTATTGAAAATAAAGAGCCAAAAGTATTTAAACTTCTTGAACTTCTTCAGTTGTTTCTAAATCATAGAAAAACGGTTATTATTAGAAGAACAATTTTTGAACTTGAAAAAGCAAAAGCAAAAGCCCATATATTAGAAGGTCTTAAAATTGCCCTTGATAATATAGATGCTATTATAGAGCTAATTAGAGCAAGTAGTGATACTGCTAGTGCAAAAGCTGGATTGGTAGAAAAATTTGGTCTTAGTGAAATCCAAGCTGGTGCAATTTTAGATATGAAACTAAACCGTCTTACTGGTTTAGAGAGAGAAAAAATAGAAAATGAGCTTAAGGCTCTTCATCTTGAAATAGAGAGATTAAGTGCGATTTTAAAAAGTGAAACACTTCTTAGTGAAATTATTAAATCAGAGTTAATTGAGATTCAAGATAAGTTTAAATCTCCTCGTGTAACTGTTATAGAAGATGATTATGATGATATAGATATGGAAGATTTGATTCCAAATGAGCCAGCAGTAGTTACAATTACACATAGAGGATATATTAAAAGAGTTCCATTGAAGTCCTATGAAAAGCAAAAGCGTGGTGGAAAAGGTAAAACAGCAGTTACTGTTTACGAAGATGATTTTATAGAAAGATTCTTTACATGTAACACTCACGATACGCTTCTTTTTGTTACAGATCGTGGACAGCTACATTGGCTTAAAGTTTATCGTATACCAGAAGGAAGTAGAACTGCAAAAGGAAAAGCAGTAGTCAATCTTCTAAAACTTGAAATAGATGAGAAGATACAGTCTATCATCCCTACAACTGATTTTAGTGAAGATAAGTCTTTAGTATTTTTTACAAGAAAAGGTGTTGTAAAAAGAACAAATCTTGGAGAAT
Source organism: uncultured Sulfurospirillum sp. (assembly GCA_964493845.1). Classification (GTDB taxonomy): domain Bacteria; phylum Campylobacterota; class Campylobacteria; order Campylobacterales; family Sulfurospirillaceae; genus Sulfurospirillum_A. The sequence continues at coordinate 717 of CAZBPU010000175.1, read as the reverse complement.
TTTCAAATATAAGAAGCAATGGTGTAAAAGCTATAAATCTTGATGATGACGATAGTATAATCACAGCAAAAATAGCAGACCAAGATGTAAAACAACTTTTTATGATAACAAAACTGTCACAATGTATTAAGTTTGATATTGAAAAGACTCGTGATCAAGGAAGAAATACAAGAGGTGTTAGAGGAATCAAGTTTAAGTTAGATGGTGATGAGGTAGTAGATGCTAACATCATATGTAATGACGAACAAGAGATACTTGTTATGAGTGAAAAAGGTATAGGTAAGAGAACTGAAGCTGGTGAGTACAGACTTACAAATCGTGGTGGAAGTGGTGTAATTGCTATGAAGATGACACCAAAAACAGGTAAAAATGTTATTGGTTGTTTGATGGTAGATGAAACAAAAGACATGATGGCACTTACAGTTGCAGGTAAGATGATAAGAGTTGATATGCAAACTATTAGGAAAGCTGGACGAAATACAAGTGGTGTTATCGTGGTTAATGTAAGTGGAAAAGATGTTGTTAAATCAATAGCTAGATGTCCTAAAGCAGAAAAAGAAGAGGATGAGATAGTATCTGAAAGTGATAACTCTTTAATAGATTAGAGATAGACTCAATAAATAAAGTAACTTATAAAGGGGCTTGTGCCCCTTTATAAGAAACAATTAAATAAAAAGATGGAACACCATTTGCTTTTATTTAGTAAATTGACAAAAA
>CAZBPU010000174.1:0-3627 GCA_964493845.1 uncultured Sulfurospirillum sp. | reverse complement strand
ATATATAATGTTGATGTTGATAAAAGAACTGTTGTAAAAGCTTATGATTCAAACCTATATAAAATAGATACTACTTCCAATATAGTATATGAGATAATAGATTCACAAGACGCTACTCTAAATTTTGGTGGAACTGGTGAAATTCTTGATTCAACAATACCTACTTTATCCAATGGAGGCACTCCTTTAATTCTAGATTTAGGATCACCAAATAGTTTCACTGGTCTTGTATCAAATGTAGATTTAGATAAAGCGAAAGTTGAATCACATGATGGATATGTAGAGGGTTATTTAAAAGGCTATAGTATGGATAGTAGAGGAAATGTAGTAGCAGAATTTGACAATGGTAGAAGTGTACCTATTTCAAAAGTAGCTGTTTATCATTTTCAAAATGACCAAGGACTTAATAGAATAGGTTCAACACTATTTAGTGTATCATCAAATAGTGGGGACCCTATCTTTTATATAAATGAAAATGGTGAAACTATTTTAGGCTCTCAAATATACTCAAACAATCTTGAAAGTAGTAATGTAGATTTAACTACAGCATTAACTGAACTAATAATTATGCAAAAAGCATTTGATGCTAGTAGTAAAAGTATAACTACAAGTAATGAAATGATACAAAATGCAATCAATATGAAAAAATAGGAATATTTTTTGCTTATTGATTTTATATAAAATAAAAAATAATAATTAATACTATTATTATTTAAAGGATTTAATTATGATGAGATCACTTTGGTCTGGTGTTTCTGGACTACAAGCACACCAAATAGCGATGGATGTAGAGGGTGACAATATCGCCAATGTAAATACAATTGGTTTTAAATATAGTAGAGCAAATTTTTCTAATATGTTAAGTCAAACATCTAAAATAGCAACTGCTCCTCAAGGAGAACTTGGTGGTCAAAATCCTATGCAAGTAGGACTTGGTACTCAAGTAAGTTCTATTACAAAAATTTTCAAACAAGGCTCAGTTCAAACAACAGACAAAAACACTGACCTTGCAATTCAAGGTGATGGTTTTTTTGTTGTGTCTCCAGATGGTGGAAAAACTTATAAATATACAAGAAATGGAGATTTTGTATTTGATGCAAATGGAAACTTTACTGATAGTAATGGTTACATAATTCAAGGTTGGATGAGAGATGACACAACAGGAGAGATAGATGCAACAACTCCTATACAAAATATAACTATTCCTCCAGGACTTACAACTCCAGCAAATGATACAGGATATATATCTTTAAAAGCAAACTTAAACTCAGGTGATACAATTTTAAGTAAATCAACTATTTTTACACTTGACAGTAATCATGGTTGGGTTGATTTAAATGATGATGGAATAATGAGTAATCTAGAAGTACATAATGAAAATGATGTTGGACAAGATATCTTTGATACAGACAAAAACCTATATGAAAGAGGTCAAGATATGGGTGTACTCTTTAATGCAAATGGAGAGTCATTTAATCTACAAGATGGTCAAGGTATGTGGGTTAGTTATGCTGAATCTAGAACAACAGAATTTAATGTTACAGCAGATGCTAGTGGTACAACAACCATAGATTTAACAATAAATGGAGAAAAAATAAGTGATAGTATAACATCTACTGACAATGATGAAGTTGCAACTTACGTTGCATCACTTATAAATGCAAAAACTTCAACAACTGGTGTAGTAGCACAAGTTACTAGTGGAAATCAAGTATATTTAACAAATACAAATAACTCAGGAACAGAAGAAAAAACAAAAAATATAAAATTAGAAGTTTCTACATCTGATTCAACTGGTTTAAGAACTGAAATAGACAATAGTGATGGTACTGCTGATGGTAAATTAGATGTAATAACTGCTTATAAATATGAATATAGTACAACTCCATTAAATACTACTCACTCATATGATGATACTGTTGGTAGAAAATTTACTACAACAGAAAATTTAAGAGAGGCTATGCAAAAAGATGCAAGACTCTATACAGACTATACTCACGATGGCGCTAGAGATAGAAATGATGGTGTTGAAATAGTAGTAAATAAAGAAGGACAATTTCAAATAACTAATCCAGCAGGAGATGCTTTTAATGCTGATGATAGTGACTTTATAAATGGAACGGGAGCCACTCAACAAATAACAACTCCTACAACATTAACTCAAAATGTTTTATTTAAAAATAGCCAAATTTTTGCTGCTAATGATTGGACAAATAATACTGGACAAACTATTACAATACCAGCTGCAGTAAATAGTACTGGTGCTGATATTGTTATAAATGATGGTGCCAATAACCCAGCATTTACACTTACAGATGATTGGACAATGCCATCAGGAGATATAGTAGGAGCAGGAACTGGTGTTGATTTTAATGCTAATGTAGATTTAATAGTTGGTACAAATTATCTTGCTGTTGATGATTATGATATGTATATAGCTATAACTGGTCTTACAGACGCTACTAATAATGTTAGTCAAAATGATAAATTTACCACTACTATATCAGCTCTTCAAGGTACATTAACCTCTGGAAGTGGTATGAGAACAACTCAAAATGTTTATGCTGCAAGCCATGCTTCAAGTATAGATGTATATGACTCTTTAGGAACAAAACATACAGTAAGATTTGAATTTACAAAAACTGGATATACAAGTGATGGTGGAACAGAGTGGAGTATGCTTATAAGTGTACCTGAGCCTGGTGATATAAACTTAGGAAGCTATCCTGAAAATATAGTAACTGGAACTATAAGTTTTAATAGTGATGGTTCACTTTCAACTTATAATCCAACAAACCTAACCTATACAGCTAACAATGGGTCAACTCCTAACCAAAATATCGAACTTAAATTTGGAAGTCTTGGACAATTTGATGGTATGACAAGTTTTGATGCAACATCAAATACTTCTGGAATTAGCCAAGATGGTTATCCTGGTGGTGATATAGCTGGAATTAGAGTAGATGAAACAGGAACTGTTATAGGAAGTTTTACAAACGGTAGAAGTTTTGGTTTAGCTCAGGTTGCAATGGCAAAATTTACAAATAACAATGGTTTAGAGAGTGATGGTGGTAATACTTTTAGACAAACTTCAAACTCTGGTGACCCTATAATCGGTCAAGCAGCTGTTGGTGGACGTGGTTTTATCCAAGCTAGTGCACTTGAAATGAGTAATGTTGACCTCTCTCGCTCACTTACTCAACTTATAGTAATACAAAGAGGTTATCAAGCTAACTCAAAAACTATTACTACAAGTGATCAAATGTTAGATACTTTACTTCAACTAAAGAGATAATTTAGATATAATAAGTCCTAAAAAAATTTAGGGCTTATTAATGAATATTAACTTACTACAACATACATCACTAGAAGTCTGTGCAAGTGCCATAAGAACTTGTTGGCAAAGTTTTGATAAAAGTGATAATGGTGGAGAAAAAGACAAAGAACTCATAGATCGTGTTGGAAATAAATTTAAACATGCTTCTACACTTGAACACTTAGTTTATACATTTTATATTAAAGGCATTAGTCGTGCTCTTCTTCAAGAATTAGCTCGTCATCGTATAGCAAGTCTTAGTGTTAAATCTACTAGATATACTCTTAAAGAACTAAAAAAAGAACAACCAT
>CAZBPU010000173.1:0-3645 GCA_964493845.1 uncultured Sulfurospirillum sp. | reverse complement strand
CAATCTTATCATCTTCATATATAACAAAAAAAGGTGCTTGACCTGTTCTTTTTATAATCGTTTGTTTATCATTATCAACAGCTAATACTATTTTCATTTTCTTTTATCTCCTTATTCTTTTAAATTAAAAAACACTAAATCTAAAATGCAAAAAGCCCATTATACTTTCAATATCTCTAACAACTTTTTCCATTATATCACCCTCTTTAGTTCCTGAAAAAAGTCTTGCCATTATATAGCCATTCATAAGCCCTATAACAACTTCACCATCACTTTTTTCATAAACAGCAATACTAAGTGGCATTTTAACTGACATATATTTACTAGCATCTGAACTTAACATTTCAGAAGAAAGTTTAGCATTACAAAATTTGATAATTTTAACTTTTCCAACATCATCTCCACCATTTTGAAGTATCTCTTTTTGTTGATCAATTATCTCTGTTACATGCCATCCATCTTGCTTATTTATTCTATTTTCAATGACTTTTACAGTTTTTTCAAAATCAAAACTAGATTTTATCTCTTTAAAAAACATAGTTGGAGCAGCTATTTTAAAACTAATACCAACTATAAATAAACTTAAAACTACACCTAAAACCAAACCTATAAATATACCTAATTTAACATTCATTATACTTCCTCTATACAAATTTTCTTTCTCATACACTCTTGAAGAGTTCTAAAAGTAACAAACCCAACAACAAAAGTAGTTAACCCAATCATCAAAATACTTAAAAAATATAAAAAACCACTACGATAAGTCATATACATCAAAAGTGTCGCTATACTAATGGCAGCAAGAGGAAAAGTATATGCCCACCAAGAGATAAAAAACTCTTTTACATCATATAATTTAATCATAAATAAAAGTAATATAAGTGTAAATAATGCGATTGAGTATAAAAATAGACTTATCATATCTATACTACCGTTTGTAATTCTAAAATAACTAATAAAAGCAACAGCAGGTGGAGCAATAAAGATAAAAAATGTAGGTATAAGTTTTTTTGCCAATGGATGATGAAATACAATTCGATACATCATAATAGTAAAAAGAACTAACCAAAAAAACAACCCTACACTAAAGAAAAAAACAGACACATAAATAGGTGCTACATCAACTCCAACAACAGGAATAAGTAGATTTCCAACTATGGGGATAAACCAAGCTGGATTACTGTGGACAACTTCAAATTTATTTATAATCCAATATCTCAATACTATAAGTGTAAAAGTAATTTGCAATGGTGTCCCAATATACCAAAAAAACAAAGAAACAGTAGGTGCAAAATCATAATAAGCAATACTTAAAAGTAAAAAAGAGATAGATATAGTCGCCATAAAAGCACTTTTTATGGGATGATAAAACTCCCTTTTTACTGCTTGAGTATATAAAAGTATCTTAAAAAGATATGTAATAAAAATTAGAAAAAACACCACCGTATCAAAAAAAAGTAGATACTTATAGATAAAATAAGGCATATCAAGAAGATGATATGCTTTTGCCATCACAATTACAAATCCAGATAACCCCATAACAACTGCAAAAAGTTGTATAGGAAAATATTCTAATGACCGTTTTAATTTCATAACTCTTCTCCATATGTAATTTTTCAATATGCACATATGTTCAAATTATATCAGAGATACTCTTGTTTGTCAATAGCGTTTTTACTAAAAATTAAAAAAACTTAAACTTAAGTTATATATACCATTTTTTTAGTATAATAACTTATATTTTTTAATAAGGGTTATTATGCTTACTAATCGCATTAACACACTATCTGAATCGATCACTATTGCAATTACTACACTTGCACAAGAGTTAAAAGCTGAGGGGAAAGATATTCTTAGTTTTTCTGCTGGTGAGCCTGACTTTGGTACACCTCAAGTTATTAAAGATGCCGCTATTGAAGCTATCAATAATGACTTCACAAAATACACTGCTGTTGATGGGATTCCTGAGCTTAAAAAAGCAATAGCTGAAAAGCTAAAAAGGGACAATAATTTAGAATATGCACCTAACCAAATCATCGTAAACAATGGTGCTAAACATTCACTTTTTAACCTATTTTCTGCAACTATTGATAAAGGTGATGAAGTTATCATCCCTGCTCCTTACTGGGTTACTTATCCTGAGCTTGTTAAATATTGTGGTGGAGATGTTGTTGAGATAGAAACTCATGATGTTAGTTCATTTAAAATAACTCCTGAGCAGTTAAAAAATGCACTTACACCAAAAACTAAGATGCTAATACTAACAACACCATCAAACCCTACTGGTTCTGTTTACTCAAGAGATGAGCTTATAGAGTTGGGAAAAGTTTTAGAAGGTACTGATGTTATCGTTGCAAGTGATGAAATGTATGAAAAACTTATATATGATGGTGAGTTTACATCAACTGCATCTATAAGTGAAGATATGTTTAAAAGAACTGTAACTATAAATGGACTAAGTAAATCAGTAGCTATGACTGGTTGGAGATTTGGTTATATGGCAGCTTATGATGCAGACCTTATAAAAGCTACAAAAAAACTACAATCTCAAAGTACATCAAACATAAACTCTATAACTCAAAAAGCAGCTATCATCGGTCTAAATGGTAGTGCTGATGCCGATATAGAGATGATGAGAAAAGAATTTATGGCTCGTCGTGATGAAGCTGTTAAACTTTTTAATGAGATAGATGGACTAAGTGTTTTAAAACCTGATGGTGCATTTTATCTTTTTGTAAATATCCAAAAAGTAAGCAATGACTCATTAAAATTTGCTAAAGACTTACTAGCTAAAAAAGAAGTAGCAGTAGTTCCAGGTGTTGGTTTTGGAAGTGAAGGTTATTTTAGATTTTCTTTTGCTACAGATATAAAAAGTATCCGTACAGGTATAAAAAGAATAGAAGAGTTTGTAAAAGAGTTATAAGCTCTTTTACAAAACTTCTTTTTTATTCATAAATTACAACTTTATTTCTACCTGTTTTTTTAGCTTCATATAGAGCTTCATCTGAGATTTTTATCATCTCATTTATGTCATCTCCAACTTTAAAACTTACACCGATTGAAACTGTGTATTTTATGGTTAAATCTTTATTTATTTTAAGTTCATTTTCTTCAAATTTTATTCTTATTTTTTCAAAGAAATTTTTAGTATCTTCTAAACTTATATCTTCTAATAACACACAAAACTCTTCACCACCAAATCTTGCTAACAAATCAGATTCTCTCATAGATGAATTTAACACTCTTATAGTCTCTTTAATCGCAATATCACCAACATCATGACCATATGTATCATTTATGTTTTTAAATTTATCTATATCTATCGTTGCAAAAACTACAGGTTCATGTTTTCTATAATTTTTAGATATTATAGATGAAGAAGCTTCAAAAAAGTATCTTCTATTGTAAGCACCTGTTAAAAAATCTCTATTTGCTAAGTTACTTATCTTTTCAAACATCTCTAAAGTATTTAGATTTGAATTAACCCTTACACTTAATTCTTCATTTGAATAAGGCTTATGTATATAATCATTTGCACCAACTTTTATAAACTTAGTCAAAACTTCATTTTCATCATTTACACTAATAGCAATAATTGCTAATTCATCATTGCCATATTCTCTTCTAACTTCTCGAACTAAATCT
>CAZBPU010000172.1:0-3669 GCA_964493845.1 uncultured Sulfurospirillum sp. | reverse complement strand
AAAGTGAAAAGGGTGGAAGGCAGTTTGTGAAATCAGTGGAAGGCTAAAAGTGAAAAGAGTGGAAGAATGTTTGTGAAATTTCCACATATATTCATTAATACCATATTTTTTTTATATCATTCATTGGCATTAAATCTGAGATCTCTTTAAGCACACCGAGATATTTTGGATATTTCCGACTTAATGAAAAAAGTTTTCATTTGGAAAAGAGTATCTTATCCCTAAACCTTTTGACAAAAGACTTATAGTTGAAGTTGCTTATGAAGCAGTTGAGAGTGGTTCATCTAAGAGAAAAGATTTAGATTTAGAAACTTATAAAAAAGAGTTAGCTCAAATTTTATAAATCTTTATTTAAGGGAGGCTTGCATAGCCTGTCTCTGGTCTGATTGTTATATTTACATCAGCGGCAGAACCACTAACTGTAATTATGCAGTTAGCTGTCATTAGGTACCCAGTAGTAGCATTTGCTACTGGATATGCAGTAGTAATAGTTGATAAATCACCAATAAGTGGTCTTCCAATATGATCAAAACTCAATATGTTATTTCCAGAAGTATCAGAGCAACCAGTAAAAGCTAAAGTAACACCATATTTAGTATTTAAATTTTCAACTAAATCTTTTTTACTTATAGGATCTTTTGCTGCAATGCCATTACTTACAATTGAATAAGTGTTTCCGTTAAAATTAATTTGCCATAGATCACGATACCAATTAGTATTTTGTCCATATTTGTCATCAACCATAGCTAAGTGTTGAGTATATCTAATATCTGAAATAAGTTTTACAGCAGCTTCAGCAGTTTTATTTGAAGCTGTTCTTGGCATAATTACAGCTGCCAATATTCCAATAATTACAATAACCATAATTAGTTCTAACATAGTAAAAGCTTTTTTCATAAAAACAACTCCATAAGTATAAATAATATTTGTATAATTTTAATTTAATGGTTCCCTATACATAAAAGTAACGATTAGGGCATAGAACTTTATTTTAGTAAATAGTGTATTAATTACAATTTTTATCTGCTATATCTTAATTACAAACAATTCAATAAGTTTATAATAAGTATTTAGTTACTTGTTGTATTTAAAAGTGATTAAATAAATATTCTTAAAAAATAAGTTTTATTATTGCTTAGTATAGCGTATTTATCCATTAAATAGGGATTTATATAAATGAAATAAAAAGTTTTAATAGGTATCTTTATAGACGATTACCCGATTATCTATTAAGAACAAATTATAGGCAAAGAATATATTAAACTACGTAATACCCTAGAACAAGAGAATTAAAAGATAACAAAACATAGTGAAAATTTTATAAAGATTCCTCCACCTTTTTCACTTTTAGCCTTCCACTAGTTTCACAAACTGCCTTCCATTTTTTGAGTGTTTAGTATAGGGTTTTAATTTAAATCATTTTATTTTTGTTATAACTATTCTAATAAAACATAGTCCTCAATATGGGAAATAGGTAAATAATTGACATAAAAAGATTATAATAAAATTTGGTTACAAAAAATAAAAACTAAACCTATAGTGAAGAAAATATTTTATTTAAAAGACTATTGTTTGTTCCAAAGTCATCTCACTGTGTGAGTTGCAAACAAGAGTTAGGTTTATAAAAATCTATGTTTAAAAAGTAACTAGAGATATTTTTTATTAATATTGTAGCCATCGCCCTACTCTACTTGGTAAATAGTATATACTCAAGCCAACAATTTAAACATAAACCCTATTCCTGATAGTTATAAAAATAAAATTGAAGCTAAAGAAGCAGAAGTTAATAACCTTATGCAAAAAAAAATATGTGTTAATTTAGGTGGTAAAGATTCTCATCAATATGTGTATTAACAAAAGATAGTGATGTCTAAGATGCCATTTCAATAAAGAGTTAGAATTAAGATTCCCTCTAATTATAATAACTAATATTTTAGCTATAATATAATCATAAAACTATAAAGAGTTAATATGTTATCTATAAATATTAAAACACCATCATCGGTAATGCAAATTTTAAAAAATAATTTTAAAGAAGCAAGGCTTTCTCGTGAACTAACTCAAGAGGGATTAGCGTCTCGTAGTGGAGTAAGTCTTGGCAGTATAAAACGTTTTGAGAATTTAGGTGAAATATCTTTAAAATCACTTTTAAAATTAGCAGTTATTCTAGAATGTTTAGATGACTTCATTAACATAGCTAAGCCTACTGCATTAAAACCAGCATCCATAGATGAGTTATTAAAAAAAGAAACTCAAGATAAAAAACCTAAACGAGGTAAAATCAAATGAGTATAAAAACTGTAGATGTATTTTTAAACCAAAAAGATAAAAAAATAGATGTTGGTAGATTAGCATATAAAGATGGCGTTATATACTTTGAGTATAGTGTTAAATTTTTAAGCTCTAAAATAGAATTATCTCCATATAAAGTACCACTGAAGTCTGGTGTCTTTGTATGTAAAGATGATGTATTTGAAGGCTTGTTTGGTGTGTTTGGAGATTCATTACCTGATGGTTGGGGTAAATTATTACTCGATAGGCACTTTTTAAATAATAATATTGAGTATTCTGATATAACTCAACTTGATAGACTTAGTTATATTGGCAAATATGGAATTGGTGCTTTATCTTATGAACCTATTATAAATAATATTAAAGACAACACTACAGAGGAAGTTATTTTAGAGGACTTAGCAAAAGCTTCCAAGGATATACTTCAAGGTGATAGCCAAAAGTTACTTGATGAATTAATAACTCTTGGTGGTTCATCAGCAGGGGCTAGACCAAAGATTATGATACAACTTAGTGATGATAAAAAAACTATTATACATGGTGCACAAACTTTACATAATGGCTTTACTCACTGGATGGTTAAATTTGCATCATCACACGATAGTGAAGATATAGCTAAAGTTGAATATGCATATGCTCTTATGGCTAAAGATGCTGGTGTAGAGATGAGTGAAACTTGTTTACTTTCTTCTAAAACAAATAGTTATTTTTCTACTAAAAGATTTGACCGAGAAAATGATGATAGAGTTCATATACACTCTGTAGCTGGATTAACACACAGTGATTTTAGAACCCCTACTCTTGATTATGATGATTTATTAGGATTAACTCTTCATCTTACTCGTGATATTAATGAACAAACTAAAATGTTTAAACTTGCAGTATTTAATCTTTTTACTCACAATCGTGATGATCATGCTAAGAATTTTTCTTTTTTAATGAGAGAGGATGGCTCATGGATATTATCACCAGCTTATGATTTAACATTTTCATATGGACCAGGTGGTGAACATAGCACTACTTATTTAGGTAACGGAAAAAATCCCACTTCTGACACTTTATTAGAACTTGCCAATACACACAATATAAGTAACGCTTTAACAATCATACAAGAGATAAAAGATATCGTTAATAACTTTAAATACTATGCAGATAAAGTCTCTTTAAAAAATAATTCTTATAAATCTATAAGTAAGATTCTAAATCTAATTAAATAAACAGTAATAAAAGGCATATAAATGAGCTGGAAGCCACAAACACCATATTTGACAACAGATGGTATAGTTGAGATATATAATGCCTCTGAGGAACTCCTAGGCATAGTTTTAATACAAAGAAAGAATATACCTTTAGGTTTAGCTCTTCCTGGTGGGTTTG
>CAZBPU010000171.1:0-3669 GCA_964493845.1 uncultured Sulfurospirillum sp. | reverse complement strand
GGAAAATGAGCTTTAAAGACAGGATGAGTCTCATCACACAAAGTAATAGTGGCTTTTATATCATCAAGATAATCTATAGTATAAAAATCTTTTTTGAGCATTATTTAAAAAACTCTTTTACTTTTTCCCATGTGCTTTTACTCTCTTCTTTTGTTTTTTTCCAAACTTTTTTAGAGCCATCTTTTGTTTCATCCCAAGCTTCAATACTCGTTTTTTTAGTCTCTTTCCAAACTTCTTTTGTACCTTGTTTTGTCTCATCCCAAGCTTCTACACTCACTTTTTTTGTAGCTCTCCAAGCATCTCCACCTGCTCCAGCGTTTGCAAGAGTCATTGTAATCGTTACAAGTAGAACTATTGTCAATATTTTTTTCATACTGTTCCTAACTTTAATAGTTTATCTTTTTTCTCATACAATCCTATAGGATCATCTGCATCTGCTAAGTTATAAAAACTCTTTTCATGTATAAACATTTGAAAATTCAAAACAAATCTTTCGTAAGTATCTTGATGATTTAATAACATATATAAATCTTCAAAATCGTCTATTATCTTACTAATTATCTCTTTGTCAAAAACATTTTTTGATAATTTTAAAACTTTTAGTAGTTTTTTATGGGTACTTTCTAGTTTTGCATAATCTAAATCTTTTTTCATCGCGTATTGCAGAGTAAATACTTGATTTAATCTATATAAAATAACTCTAAAAACTTTAGCACTACTCATACCCATCTTAAAATGCAATGCTAGTTTTAACAAACCTGTATTATCACACTTTTCAAATACTCTATTCTCATCAAACTCGTAACTTTTTGGACTTCCAAAAATTTCTATATACTCCTTAGAGTATCTTTTATCCTCTGTTATCTCTTTTAGAGATTTTATTGGGTCTTCTAGACTAATATCTTCTTTACTTATGAGTACAAGTTTACAAAAGTCTTTATACTCTTCAAGTACAAGAACATAATCTTCAAACTTATATACATAAGAGTTTTTATCCTTATATCTATAAAGTTTACATGAAAGAGAGTTTTTTTGTAAATATATATTCAGATTACTCTGATTTTCTACTAAAAACTCTCTTTTCATTATTTAAATACTTTTTCTAAAAATGGTACAACTTGTTTTTTTCTACTGAGTACTTTTGGTAACCAAACCTGAGAGTTTTCTAGTTTTATATCAAAGGCTTTCTCAATCAAACTAGTATCATCACTCACTACAAGCAACTGCGAGCCCTCTTGTATAATATCAGTTAAAAGTAGCAAAACTGTATGTCTATTACCTTCACTCTTTAGAGCTTTCAAATCAGCAAAAAGGTCATCTTTTATCTTGTCAAAAACACTCAAATCAACAACTTCAAGTTGTCCAACACCAACTTTTTTGCCACCCATATCAAAATCTTTATAATCACGAGTAGTAAGCTCTCTAGGAGTTGCTCCTGCTACTGCTGATTTTACTAAAAACATTTCCATACCAAGTGCTTTATAATCTTCTATACCTGAAATTTTAGCTAACTCTTTAACAGCTTTTGTATCTACTTTAGTGCAAGTTGGAGATTTAAATATAACAGTATCACTCAAAATAGCACACATCATAGCACCTGCAAGATTTTTTGGAATCTCAACATTATGATAATCAAACATCTCTTTTACTATAGTATTAGAACAACCTATAGGTCTTATCCAACATTCAAGTGGCGTTGATGTTGTGATATCTCCAAGCTTATGATGGTCAACTATGCCTTTTATATTTGCTTCTAGTATATCTTCTGGAGCTTGAGCAAGGTCTGAAAAATCTATAAGATAAACATCTTCACCTTTATATGAAGTCTTTAACTCTGGTAAATCTAAATCGAATTTATTAAGTATAAACTCAGTTTCTGCTGAAATGCTACCCTGTCTAGTTGGCTCACACTCTTCACCTATCTGATTTTTTAAATATGCTAATGAAATTGCTCCTACTATTGAGTCGCTATCTGGATTTGTATGTCCAAAAACATATGTTTTCATATTACTGCCTTTATTTTTTCTATTATTATACCAAAAAAGAGAATTAATCGACCTTACACACCCAATCCAAGTGCGATAATATCAACTGTATCTACAGAGAGTAAAAAATCATCTATTTTTTTATCTTTTATCCCATTTTTTTTCCAATACTCTTGAAACAACTTATCTACTTTTGTAAATTCATTATTGGCAAAATATCGCTTCAGTCTATTTCTCTCTTTATCTACAAAACGTGATAGAAGAGCCAAAAATACTTTTTCATTACTGCCAATATAAGATAGTTTTTTAAGAAGTTTAACTTTTTTATGTCTCCAATAAAAACTCTTCCATACAACTCCCTCACTCTTATCTGGCAGTTGAAAAGCTTCATAATATGGAGATACTTTATAGATATATTTATCGATTTTTTTTAGTTGTATAGTTACATTTTCATTGTTGAGTGTTAGTTCAGCATCACACTCAAGCTTACTTGAATCACTATCATCAGGAACAGCCGAAGTGATTAGCTTATCAGTATTGATAATAACTTCTTTTTTCTCTACAAATGTATAGTTTTTAAGTTTTTTAGGTTTATAAAAGCTATTTATCTCTTCTAATATCATATTTTTTAACTCATTTAACATTTGGCTTGTACTTGTATCTAGCCATTTTTCTCTACTCAATGAGTCTTCAATAAAAAGAAAATTTTCATTATTGTTTTTAAAAATTCCTACTCTAAACTTTCCTCCAATTTGTTCTTCTATGGGCATATAAAGTTGAGTAAATGTTAAATCAAATCCTCCATATCCATTTTTATGAATAAAAAAGTTATGGGTTATTTTAAGAGATTTTTTCATCAAACTATTTTTTATATTTTCTATACCACTGTGTCTTTTTAATACTAACACTTTATAATCTGGATATGAACTGTTTAGATAATTTACCATCATCTTTAAAGTTGGATCTTTTAAATCAAAACTTTGAGTAGCTAAAGTATTGTATCTCTTCACTAAGTTTTTATTGGCCTGAATCTCTTTTAAAGATAACTCAGTATTTTTTTTATAAAACCTTCCTATACTCTTTTTAAAACCTTTTTTTTCTAAATATAAAACTATCTTTTGATTAAACTCTTTTAGCCATCTATTTTTATTGTTAAAATCAGATGAGTCTACTTTACCAACAATATGCATATTTTCTAAGTTTTTAAAAGGAGTTTCAATACTATTTGCCATCATGTAATTTAACAAAAAAGTAAATATTATTAGTAAACGTATCATACGACTCCCTATTTTGCTGATATTATAGCAAAAATGTAAAAGTTGTATAATTTTTCACACTTATAATCGCTTTACTTATTAAGCCGGTTTATGGCATAAAAAAGATAAACTACCAAAAAGAAAACATACCAAAAGATTTTGCTCAAATGATTATAAAAATGATTCAACAAAAAAACAGAGCTTTAGTTTTCACTCAAATAAACCACTATATAGAGTACGAATAATGAACACTTTACCAATTTTACTTAAAAATCCAAAAATTCTTCTCATTGGAGGGGGTAAAGTAGCTCTTCAAAAAGCTACAGTTTTAATAGACAATAACATAGAATTTAAAATAGTATCAAAAGAGTATATTACTAAATTTGAAGCTCTTAATATAACTAAAGAGAAAAAAGAGTTTGATATAA
>CAZBPU010000170.1:0-3737 GCA_964493845.1 uncultured Sulfurospirillum sp. | reverse complement strand
CGAACCTACAACCTACGGATCCGAAGTCCGTTGCTCTATCCAATTGAGCTACGGGCGCTAACCCGAACAAATCATGGGGTAAGTGATGGGAATCGAACCCACGGCCCTCAGAACCACAACCTGATGCTCTAACCGACTGAGCTACACCTACCGTGTAAATTAAAAAAAATGGTCGGGGTGAAAGGATTCGAACCTTCGGCCCCCTGGTCCCAAACCAGGTGCGCTAACCAGACTGCGCTACACCCCGAGCCTTTAACAAAAAAGCCAATGCTTCCGTGTTTAAGGCTGAAATTTTACCCAAATTATCTCTCTTTGTCAAGATAAAAAGCAATTTTTAGCAAATTATTATCTATTTAACTCTATAAGTCCCTCTGTTGGCGAACTTGCAGTTGCAAAAGGTTTTTTTAAAATTCTTCCAGCAAGGAAACTACTACGTCCTGCAATAACTGCATTTTTCATAGCTTCTGCCATAAGTATTGGATTTTGCGCTTGAGCAATTGCTGTGTTTGTTAAAACTCCATCAGCTCCTATTTCCATTGCAATTGCTGCATCACTCGCACATCCAATTCCAGCATCAACAATAACTGGAACACTAACTGCCTCTTTTATAAAAAGAATATTGTATCTATTTTGAATTCCTAATCCACTTCCTATAGGTGCGGCTAATGGCATGATTGCGTTACTTCCTGCATCTTCTAGTCTTTTTGCCATAATTGGGTCATCATTTGTATATGTCATAATATTAAAGCCATCTTTTGCAAGAACTTCACATGCTTTTAATGTTTCCATAACATCTGGATAAAGAGTTTTTGCTGTATCCCCTATCACTTCCAATTTAATTAGATTTAAGCCTGTTGCTTCTCTAACCATTCTAAAAAGTGTTATAGCATCTTCAGCAGTTGTACAACCAGCACTATTTGGAAGAAGTTTTATATCTGTATCTTTAAAATAATCCATAAGATTTTCTTCATTTGGATTTGTTATATTTACTCTTCTTACTGCTACAGTTATAAGTTTTGAACCACTTGCTATTGTTGCATCTTTTGTTGTTTGAAAATCAGGATATTTACCACTTCCTACTATGAGTCTGCTATCAAACTCTATATCACCTACCTTTAAAACTGTGTCCATTTTTACCTCTTTAATTTTTTTTATTTAGTATATCAATAATTGTCTTAGGTAAAAGCTTATGTTCTAAAGAGTGTATCTTCTCTTCAAACTCTTCTAAGCTCATATTTTCACTTTTCTTAAAACACTCTTGAGCTATTATTTTACCAGCATCAAGCTCTTCATTTACATAATGAACGCTAATGCCTCCCACTTTCATATCTGAGTTATAACTATCTTCAATTGCATGTGCACCTTTAAAAAGAGGTAGCAAAGAGGGATGAAGATTAATAGCATTTACATTTTTAGTAAATTCTGAAGTCAAGATACGCATAAAGCCAGCTAAAACTACAAGCTCTGCACCACTTTGTTTGATTACTTCTACCATCTTTTTATCAAAACTTTCTCTATTTTCAAAATTTGCATGCTCTATGATAGTTGTTTCTAAACCATATCTCTTAGCTCTTTGAATACCATAAGCATCTCTTTTATTGCATATCAAACAAACAACTTCTATCTTGCATGTAGAAAAACTCTTTTTATGAACATTTTCTAAAATTTTTTCTAAATTTGAACCACTTCCACTAAATAGTACTGCTATCTTTTTTACAACCATTTTATACCTTCACATAAATCTTCAGGAGTCAAACCAAAACTTGCACATCTACACTCACTTGCCACTTTTACATGAGCTAACACTCCACTAATCGCTGAATCAAGTGGTGAGTAACCTTGAGCCAAAAGAGAACCTATCATACCTGATAAAACATCGCCACTACCACCTTTTGCCAGTTTTGATGTTCCCAATGAATTGATATATAGTTTTTTATCTTGTGTTATGATTGTGTTAGCTCCCTTTAAAACTAGTATCGCTTTTGGGTATACTTTTGAAAACTCTCTTACCCATTTAAATCTATCAATTTGAATCTCTTTTGTATCCACATCTGCAATGTCTAAAACCTTTAAAAGTGAAGCAAATTCTTTTGGATGAGGTGTTAAAATAACTTCCTCTTTTTTAACTAAAATCTCTTTTAAAATTTTATGATGTAATAAATCAGCATCTATAACAAGTGGTTTTGAATGTGAAAGTAAAAAATCACGTAGTTTTTCATCACCATAAATATAGCCCATACCCATTCCAGCAACAACTACAGAAAACTCTTTAGGCATAACTTCATTTCCCATAATACTAAGAGGTATATTATTTCTATTTTTCCCACAAAGTGTCACTAATCCTGCCCCAAAATTAAAAGCCGCTATTGCACTTAAACGACTTGCTCCCTCTTTATGTCCACTTATGACTATTACATGCCCAAAACTACCTTTATTGACTGTTGCTTGTTCTCTATATGGAAGTTTTAAATCACTATCTTCAAGTAAAAAACAGCTCTGTTTTGTTTCATAATTTTCCCTACTAACTCCTAGATTAGCTACTTTTATCTCACCAACATAATCCTTAGCATCATCACTAAACAAAGACTCCTTAAGAGCACCCATGGTTATAGTCACATCTGCTTTAAAACATATAGATTTAACTCTTCCTTTAGAATCTATACCGGTAGGAACATCACAAGCTATTTTTTTAGCTTTTTTATTATTCATTTGTTGTATTATTAATAAAATATTTTCACTAAAATCCCTTACTAATCCTGATCCAAATAGTGCATCTACATAAACATCTGCATTAATAACACTCGTAACAACCTTTACATGTAAAGCTCTCAGTCTTTTGAGCTGAAGCTCTGCCATCTTTGATTTTACACCTATTGGTATGTACACTGATACGTCTCTTTGTTTTACTAGTATTCTTGCTGCGGTAATTCCATCTGCTCCATTGTTTCCTGAGCCACAAACAAAAAGAACTTTATCATCTTTTTTAGTTTGTAGTAAAACTTCATTTGCCAGTGCCATTGAAGCTTGTTCCATCAAAATATCTTCACTTAAATGCAACTCATCATAGCATCTTTTATCTAGACTTTTAACCTCTTTAAATACTTTTTGCATTATCGTCTCCTATAACTAAGAGCTTCTAAAATATGCTCTTTTTCTACTTGTCTACTCTGTGCTAAATCTGCTATTGTCCTTGCTATTGATTCTATTTTATGAATACTTCTATGACTAAAACTAAATTGTGCAGAAGCCTTTTTAAGTATCTCTTTTGCTTCATCATTTAAATTTTTTATATCTTCTAAATCTTTTTCACTCAATTTTGCATTAAACTCTATTTGACCTCTTTTTTTCTGAAAAATAAAGGCACTTAATACCTCATCAAACATTTCACTTGAACTTTTAGTATCATTGCTATCTTGGTCTTCACTCATTTGAAGATATATATCTATTCTATCTAAAAGTGGCTCTGATACTCTATTTTTATATCTTCTAATCTCCAACTCATTACATCTACACTCTTTTGTAGTTGAAAGTAAATTTCCACAAGGACAAGGGTTTTGAGCAGCAGCAAACAAAAACTTAGTTTCATACTTCACTTTTGAATTCACTCTTGATATAAGAATTTGATTGTCCTCTAATGGCTCTCTAAGTGCTTCTAATACAGATTTTGAAAAATGAGGAAATTCATCAAAAAACAAAATTCCACCGTCGGCTAAAGCACATTCTCCAGCCATAGATTT
>CAZBPU010000169.1:2641-3741 GCA_964493845.1 uncultured Sulfurospirillum sp. | reverse complement strand
GTTAAAGTAGGTCTGTTTAACACTTTTCTCATCTTTTGCAAGTAATCATACTCATCTTGTGTAAGTGAGAGCATAACTTTTTTTTCTCTCTTTGCTGATGTGTCTAGTGCTGGTCTTCCTACACTTCTGTTTTTTCTCTCTTCATTACTCATCTATAAATCCTTATATATAAGTATATTATACTTAGTTTTAATTATTTATTAATTACTATAAACTCATCAAATCTACTCAAATCTATTTTTTACTATAAAAAGTTAATTTATACTTATTATTTATTATATTTTTATAAGTTTATTTACTTTATACTTTCTCTATATCATTTAAGGAGTCTATCATGAGTAGCGAAGCAAAAGTAATCTTTGAGGCACTATATGCGAAGTATAAAAAAGTAGCCATCTCTAAAAAAGAGATGAGCAGAGAGACAGGTCTTAGTATATCTACTCTTGATAGACTCAGAAGAGCTGGAAAAGGGTGTGGCTATATTCAACAAGGGCAAGGAGATGTCTCCTATCCACTTTTAGAGTTAGCAAAATACTACACTAACACTATTCAAACTTTATAACAAAGAAAATCTTATGAACAAAAAAGATTATCAAAAAGAGTATAAGAAGAGTTATAATCAAAAGAACAAGATTGTAACTTTTCCTCTAAGTGTTGCTTTTTATGATGAACTCAAACGAAGAGCAATATTTTTAGACTTAAAAACGAACTCTTATGCTAAAAGCATAATCACTGCATTTTTAAATAATGACACACCTAAACCTCTCTCTTTAGAGCAAAAAGAGTTTATTAGTGAGTATATCCGTATATCAAGAGGGATAGCAAACAACATCAATCAAATTGCACACCAAACCAACATAGATAAGCAGATAGACATCTCTATACTCATTAATGCACTCAAAAACTATGAAGAAGAGTTTAAAAAATTTATCACAAAAGTATAAATTATGATAATAAAATCTATGAGTAGAAAAAGTAAATCTTTTTTACAACTATATGACTACCTCACTCGTGATACTTCCTCCTTTACTTTTTCAAGAAATACTTACAGCTCCCCAAAAAACAAAAAAGAGTTTATAAATGAGTTTTATGCAAATGCA
>CAZBPU010000169.1:0-2541 GCA_964493845.1 uncultured Sulfurospirillum sp. | reverse complement strand
CTCTCCCTACTATACTCCTTTTTCTCACAACCACCCACTAAAGGCGATGGTATGATGAGTAAACAAGAGGAGATAAAAACCTTTTCAAGGTTCAATGATGGACTTTTAGTTGATGGAAAGAGTAAAAGACTCTCTGCAAAAGAGAGCTTTAACCACCTCGCACTCTTTAGTAGAACAGGTGGAGGAAAAACTACCTCCTATGTACTCCCAAACATCTACACCCTCGCAAAACAAAGATGCTCAATGGTTATCACCGACCTTAGCGGAGAGATATATGAAAAAACAAGTGCATATCTTCATAATCAAGGTTTTAAAATCTATGTACTTGACCCAAAAAATTTAGATGAATCTATAAGATACAATCCCCTAGAGTATGCAAAAGACTCAATGAGTATAGATATGGTAAGTGAAATACTTATAAGCTCATCAGGACTTAAAGGCACAAAAGCAGAAGATAAAATATGGAGTGATGGAGCAAAGAACTTTATCTCTATACTCATAAAAGTGCTAAACTCTACAAATGATAAAAGATATATGAATCTTGCCAATGTAAGATATATGCTTAATAATTTTGGAAGAGATGGAGAGCCACTTGATGAGTTTATAAAACGATACGCAGATGATAAAACCTTTGCAGAGTACAAAGGTTTTATAAGTGGAAATGAAAAGACAATACAGAGCTTTATAGCTACAGCCTCAACAGCACTCTCTCCTATAGGTATCAATGACAATTTAGAAAAACTGACATATACCCATTCTATAGACTTTGAAAAGTTTAGAAAAGAAAAATCAGTAGTGTTCATAAAATTAGAACAACAATACCAAGAGCAATATAGCTTCTTACTCAACCTCTTTTACTCACAACTTTTTAATGTGATGATGGATAAGCTGCCAAGTGCAAAAGATTTGCACCTGTACTGCTTACTTGATGAGTTTGGAAATATGAATATACCTAGATTTTCATCTGTCATTACAACAATCAGAAAATACAATGTATCAATCTCTATCATATTGCAAAATATTAACCAGCTCATAAAACAATACTCACAGAATGAAGCTAAAACCATCTTAGATGGTGGTATAGCCTCTAAACTTATCTATAGTGGTGCTGATTTGGATTTGGCTAGTGATTTGGAGAAGATGTTTGGCTTTAAAGAGAGCCTTAAACGACAAGCTGATGGAAGAGCTTACTATGACAAAGAGAATGTTATGAATGTGAGTGAGATTAGAACTATGAAAGACAATGAGGCACTCTTTGTATATGCAAATAAAAAACCTCTTAAACTTACAGTAAAACCTTACTACAAAGATATGATGTTTAATAGTTTTTCAAAGATGAAGCCTTATAGAATAGAGAGTGTTAATCGTTATGATAATATCTTCTATGTTGATTTAGAAAATGTGGAGTGGGATTAATGGAAGATATGAGTTTTATAGCACAACTTAGTGATGAAATAAATCGTATGGATTTAAAAAACTTTATAGTTGTAGCACTTTTATTTTATGTGCCATTTCACTTTTCTAAAAAATCAGAGAGTCTATTTTTTCATCTGCTGTTTTCAGGGTTTGGAATATATATGCTCCTTACAATGGAAGATATACGAATTATCTATGATGCCAAAATGTTAGTAGGACTTGGGTTACTGCTTCCACAACTACAATTCTTATACTATTTTACTCAAGATACTATTCAAACTATAAAAATGATGACGGCAAATACCTACTATTTTTTTGTAACGATTTACTATAAAATACTCAGATTTTTTAACTGGCTCAAATCTACCTATATAATGCTCAAAACTTTTTTTACAACTTTTAGTTTTAAAAAAGAAGATTATCAAGAGCAATCCTCACAAGAAAATTATAGTTATGAACAAAAGCATCAAAAATTTTATGAAGAACCAAAACAAGAGCAACAAAAAAATGAGTATAAACATCAAGAAAAAAGTTATACACAACAAGAAGAACATCAAAATAAATCACAAAACAAAACTCACTATGAAACAGATGAATTTGCACAGTTTTATAGTGAAAGTGCCTATGTAGTTTTAGGGGTAAATGCAGATGATGATTTTAAAACAATTAAAAAAGCATATAGAAACTTAGTTAAAAAATATCATCCTGATTTAAACCCTAATGAACTTGAAAAATATACAGAAATCACACAACTTATCAATAATGCTTATGAAAAAATAGAAAAATGAAAAAAGTAAAATTTATACTCTTATGCTATAATATTGTTATCTAAAAAGGGAAATTCATTATGCTGACATTAAAGATTGAAAATGAAAAAATTGAACATATATTTTTGAATGAATTTCATAGTAATCGAGAAAAGTTTTTTGAATTTATTCAAAATAGCTATGAGAAACTGAAAGCTACTCAATCTCATGATTTAGATGATGACTTTGTAAAAGCACAAGAAACTTCCATGTCAAAGACTTGGGATAATGATAAAGACAAGGCTTTGGATGAGCTATAAAAGTAGGTGGACTTTTAGCGGACTTGGTGTTTTTTCAGTAGTTTTAAAAAACACTCAAA
>CAZBPU010000168.1:0-3743 GCA_964493845.1 uncultured Sulfurospirillum sp. | reverse complement strand
AATTCACTTTTAAGCTACTGTTAACCTATGGTTTCTTTAATAAAACCTATGATAAAATAAATTAATTTAAACAAAAAGGGCTATTTCTATGGAACTCAATTTAGTTACAGAAGGCTTGAAGTTTATGGTTTTAGGTATGGTTACTGTATTTCTATTTTTAATACTTATGGTAATTATTCTTCAATTTCAATCAAAACTTGTAAACAAGTATTTTCCGCAAAAAGTTGCACCTACACCCTCTCCAAAAGCAACTAATTCACAAGTGTCATCCAAAAGAGATGATAAGGCACTTGTAGCTGCAATAACAGCTGCAATAACAACTTTTAAAAATTCAAAAAGTTAAAAAAGGTTATAAATGTCAAAAAAATATATTGATATAATGGATACTACTTTTAGAGATGGTTTCCAGTCGGTTTTTGGTGGTCGTGTACTTATGGATGACTTTATGCCAGCTGTTGCTGCTGCACGTGAAGCAGGTATTACTCACTTTGAGTTTGGTGGAGGAGCAAGATTTCAAAGTCTTTTCTTTTATTTAAATGAAAATGCATTTGATATGATGGATAAGTTTAGGGAAGTTGCAGGAAGTAAAGCAAACCTACAAACTTTGGCTCGTGGTGTAAATACTGTTATGCTTGATACTGGTAGTCGTGAGTTGATTGATTTACATGCAAAAATGTTTAAAAAACATGGTACTACAACAATCAGGAATTTTGACGCTTTAAATGACATAGAAAATTTAAAATATAGTGGAGAACGTATAACTCATCATGGTTTAAAACATGAAGCAGTTGTTACTATGATGGATTTACCTCCAGGATGTAGTGGTGCTCATGATGTTGCTTTTTATGAGAAAACTCTTAGAGATATTCTTGAAGCAGGTATTCCATATGACAGCATATGTTTTAAAGATGCTAGTGGAACATCAAGCCCACAAAAAGTTTATGAAACAATAAAAATGGCGAAAAAACTTTTACCAGAAGACATACATGTGAGACTTCATACTCATGAAACAGCTGGTGTTAGTGTTGCTTGTTATCTTGCAGCTCTTGAAGCAGGTATAGATGGTATAGATTTAGCTGCAAGTCCAGTAAGTGGAGGAACAAGTCAACCAGATATTCTTACTATGCTTCATGCAGCAAAAGGTAAAAATTATGACCTTGGTGGATTAGAACTAGAGAAAATTTTAACTTATCAAGAAGTTTTAAAAGATTGTTTAAGTGATTATTTTATGCCTCCAGAAGCTACACAAGTTTCACCTCTTATACCATTTTCACCAATGCCAGGTGGAGCATTAACAGCCAATACTCAGATGATGAGAGATAACAATATGCTTGAAAAGTTTCCAGAAGTAATAAAAGCTATGAGAGAAGTTGTTGAAAAAGGTGGATATGGAACAAGTGTAACCCCAGTTTCTCAGTTTTATTTTCAACAAGCATTTAATAATGTCATATTTGGTAAGTGGAATAAAATTGCAGAAGGTTATGGGAAGATGGTCTTAGGTTATTTTGGACATACACCAACTAAGCCAGATAGTGATATTATAAGTCTTGCTAGTGAGCAGTTAAAAATGGAACCTACAACTATGAATGCAATAGATATTGCAGATGCAGATGAGACAAAATCTTTAAAATATACTCAAGATATCTTAGAAAAAGAGGGACTTGAAGTAAATGATGAAAATATTTTTATAGCAGCTAGTTGTAAAGAAAAAGGTATAGCTTTTCTTAAAGGTGAAGCAAAAGTAAACGTAAGAAAAAATGAAACAAATGTAAAACAGGAGAAGATAAACGTGGCAAATTCAAATGGAGAGTATACAGTAATAGTAAATGGTGAGAAGTTTAATGTACAAGTTAGTGAAGGTCTTGATGATTCAATAGAAGTAAAGTCAGTGACTTCAGCAGCGCCAGCATCTACTCCTACAGTAGCTTCTGCAGGTGAAAAGATAACAGCTAGTTTGCCAGGTTCAGTATTTAAAGTTATTGCAAATGTTGGAGATAGTATAAAAGAGGGTGATGTTCTTATTATCCTCGAAGCAATGAAAATGGAGATAGAAATAGTTGCTCCAAAAGATGGTGTAATAGCATCTATAGACGTAAAAGAGGGTCAAACAGTAGAAAACGGCCAACTTTTAGTTACTATCTAAGGATAGTTATGAAAAAGTTTTTTTCAAAAAGTTTAGTCATATTGATTATGACATTTGGTATAATGCATTTTATGTCACAGCCATTAAATGCAAGTGAAGTTTTAGTAAATACATCTTCTAATATAGTTGTGGAAAAACAGCAAGAACAAGAACATGTAGCACAAAGCATATCACAGATGTTTGTAAATTTCTATAAGACTACAGGTATATATGCATTTTTAAATCCTAAAGAGGGAGCAAAAAATGCTTTAGGAGAACCAATCAGTACTTTTGCACAGAGTTGGGGAAGAGTTATTATGATTTTAATAACTTTTGTTCTGTTTTATCTTGCAATTGGTAAAAACTTTGAACCACTTTTACTACTTCCTATAGCATTTGGTGGACTTTTAGCCAATATTCCAATAGCAAATATAATTGGACATGAAGGTTTTATAGGAGTACTATTTGAAGCTGGTATTAAAAATGAACTGTTTCCACTCATAATTTTTATGGGTGTTGGAGCAATGACCGATTTTGGTCCATTGCTTGCCAATCCAAAAACTGCACTCCTTGGAGCTGCAGCACAGTTTGGTATTTTTGGCTCTTTGGTTGGGGCAGTTACTCTATCTGCATACACACCTTGGTTTGATTTTTCTTTAAAAGATGCTTCTGCAATCGCTATTATAGGTGGAGCAGATGGTCCTACTTCTATATTTGTTGCTTCAAGACTAGCGCCTGATTTGATGGGTGCTATAGCAGTTGCTGCATATTCATACATGGCACTTGTTCCGATAATTCAACCACCTATAATGAGGTTTTTTACAACAGTAGAGGAGAGAAAAATAAAGATGCAACAGTTAAGAGAAGTTAGTAAGTTAGAAAAACTTCTTTTCCCTTTAACTGTTTTAATGCTTTCTATCTTAATTTTACCAGAATCAACACCTCTTATTGGAGCTCTAACCTTTGGTAATTTTGCTAGAGTATCAGGTGTTGTTGATAGACTTTCTGATACAATGCAAAATTCTTTGATTAATATAGTAACAATTTTCTTAGGTTTAGCAGTTGGTTCAAAACTAGCAGCGGAAAAGTTTTTGATTGCTGAAACATTGGGAATTCTTGCTATAGGATTAACTGCTTTTGCAGTAGGAACTGCAGCGGGAGTTATAATGGCGAAAATTATGAATAAATTTTCAAAAACTCCTATTAATCCTCTTATCGGATCAGCAGGAGTTAGTGCTGTGCCAATGGCAGCGAGAGTAAGTAATAAAGAGGGCATGAAATATGATCCTTCTAATATGCTACTAATGCATGCAATGGGCCCAAACGTCGCTGGGGTAATCGGTTCTGCCGTTGCTGCTGGTGTACTGTTATCAATATTTAAATAAAATAATTAGGGGAACTAAATAATGTCTACGGTCAATGGATTGGATGGATTAGGATTAAGTGATATAAAAGAAATTTATCATAATATAAGTTATGATGAACTTTTTGAAAAAGAACAGCAAGACCCATATGGACATGTTACATCAAATGGTACATTTACAGTTGATACAGGTATATTTACAGGTCGCAGCCCAAAAGATAAATATTTTGTGGATCAAGAACCATCAAACAAATATAT
>CAZBPU010000167.1:0-3793 GCA_964493845.1 uncultured Sulfurospirillum sp. | reverse complement strand
TGAAAACTATGAAAGAGGTTGAACACTCTAGTGAAGTTGCTTTTGAAGAGCTTTATGAAAGCTTTGTAAACCATAGAAAGTAAAATTTAGAAAGCACATGGAAAATAGCACTTTATATTAAAAGTGCTATGGATTTAGAAATTATCTATGTCTCCACAAATTAAACCATTTAAACCAGATTTCTTATTCCAAATGATAAAAGAAAAAAACAAGGCTGTAAAATGAGTACCAAACGCAGAAGATATAGTGTCGATTTTAAAGCCAAACTAGTTTTAAAAGTTTTTAGAAGACGATAAAACCATAAATGAGATAGCAAGTGAATATGAAATTATTCTCAAAAATTTCATAAACTGGAAGCAACAGTTTTTAGATAATATGAGTCTAGCATTTGATAAAAGTTCAGTAGTAAAAGAGTATAAAGAAGAGATAGAAAGCCTAAATAAAGTAAAAGATGAGTTAGCCAATAAAAAAATATAATATCAAAATCTCTATAGACGACTATAACTCAAAAAGACTACATTCTTAACCTAAAAATATATTCTATAAAGTAATAAACTCATTTTCCAATAAATTTGTCATTAAAATTTTATCTTGAAGAATATCACCAAAATTAAGTAGTTTTTTTATGACTTCACAACTCTGAATTGAAGCTGCAAAAGTTACTGAAAAAGCAGGGTTACCTATACTCTTTTCTATACCAGAACTACCATCTCTATATAGATTTTCTAAAGTACAACATGAAGTAAATTGTCCATTTAAACCGGCAATTGCACCATGAATAAAGGGTATATTTCTCTCTTTACATGCATATGAGAGTTCTAGTTTTGTTTGTGGATTATCTAGCGCATCAACAACTATATCTATATTTTTAAGTTTTTTCATATCTTTTAATGGGTTAAATTTTTCTACAAAAGCATTTACATGTAAAGCTGGATTGATTTTTTTAATTCCTTCTTTAACTACCAAAACCTTTTCTTTACCCAAACTTTCATAGTTAGAAAAATTTTGTCTATTAAAATTATGTTCTTCAAAAATATCAAAATCAAATATAGTAATAGTACTAACTCCTATACGTGTTAATATTTCAGCTATATGCCCACCAAGACCACCACTTCCAATGATAGCTACATGAGCATTTAAAAGTTTTAATTGATTTTCAACACTAATGGTAGATTGATTTCTTTTATATCTTAAAGGAGTTATGCCAAGTTTTAAAGCTATATTTTCAACTTCTTTAAAAGATAAATTAAAAAACTCAATAGCTTTTTTTTCTACTTCTATAGGTAAAAAAGTATCTATTGCACCATTTTTTAAAAAGATATCTATATTTTCTTTCATTATAAACCTTTTATATGTTATCATATATTTATGATTAAAATAACATTTAATGCATTTTCCTTTTTAAGAGAAAATCTAAAAAAACAAAATATTCCCTATGTAAACCATATAATGGAACTACCTTCTAACTATACACCAAATGCTCTTATAGAAGACTTGAAGTACAAAAAGGGTGAAGTTGAGTTTGTTTTTATAAATGGTAAAGTTCATCCTAAAGATACAGTTCTTAAAGATGGTGACAGGGTTGCTTTAGTTCCTCCAGGAACTCCAGGCTCTTATCGCCTTATTTTGGGGGCCAAAGAGATAAAGTAGAAGAGGGAATTAACCCCCTCCAACTTTTGGAAAGAGGGCAATCATATCACCCTCCTGTAAAACATACTCCTCTTTTTCATGCTTTGAATTTATCATCAAAACACCAAGAGGAAGTCTCTCTTCACTTATGCCCAATTCATCCATGATATCTTGAGCTGTAGTACCTTCTGGATAGTCTCTAACTTCTACTTTAAATCTACCATCTCTGTACTGAGCAAAGAGTTTAACTGTTATTTTCATCAAAAATTCCAGAACTCATCAATCTCTTCATTTGTAAAATCCCAAACAGCATCATGAGGAGGAAGTTTTTCATACTTCATAAATTCAGGGATTCTATCATCTGCACTAGTTAAACCAGCTTTGATATTAAATGCTCTCTCTGTTTTTAATATAGTTTGACCTAGATTTACAACATCATCACCAGTTAAATTAATTCCAAATCTAGCATTTAGCATATCGATAAGAGCAGGTAAACAAGCAGGGTCATCAAGAGCAGGGAAGGCTACAAATATACACATACCAGTACTATCTACTGCAGCAGATGCAATTTGAAGATTTCTTGCAAGTTCAACTTGTCCTTCTTTTTTCAATGGATCAATAAAACCACCAGTATTTAATATGTTTGTAGCAACTGCATATCCAGCTGTGTGATCTGCACCCATTGGAGTTGTAACATAAGTTATACCTTGACCTTTAATAGCTCTAGGCTCATATGCTGGGATTGCTTGATTTTTAACAACAGGAACTCTTACAAGTCCATAAATTTTACCAAGATTACCAGTACCACTTCCTAAAATGCGACCTATTGGAGTACCATTTGCTAACTCGTCTTTTATAAGTCTATATGCTTCTTTACCATCACCATACTTAAGTATGCCAGCATCTACAGCAAGTCCTAGACAAACACCTAATTCTATAGCATCAACTCCTAAGTCATCCATAAGAGCATCAATTTCAGCAATCAAATCCAAATCATTTATACCTAAGTTTGCACCAAATGCCCAGATCATTTCATACTCAAAACCTGAACTTAGATAGTTACCATCTTTATCATTATAAGTTTGAGAACATTGTATAACACAACCAGCATGACAACCATGAGTTGTGCTACCACCACGCTCTTTAATATTTTCTGCCATAGTCTCACCACAAATAGCTTCAGCATTTTCTGAGTTACCAGTTCTAAAGTTTCTTGATGGTAATCCACCAGCTTCATTTATAATATTAACTAATACATTTGTACCAAAAGCAGGAAGTCCTTCACCACTTATTGGGTTATCTTGAAGCGCTTTAGTAAACACTTTACTTGCAGCTTTAAACTTATCAGAATCTGCATAAGTTACTTCTTTATAGTTTTCAGCATCAACTGTAATACACTTGATTTTTTTAGAACCCATAACAGCACCAAGACCACCACGACCATGACTTCTTAGTTTACCTTTTGGATCACGAACTGAGATATTTGAAACAAGCATCTTCATCTCACCAGGACGACCAATAGTCATAACAGCTACTTTTTTATTGTATTTTTCTTCCATAGCATTCAATACAAAGTAGTTATCTTTACCAACTAAATCAGGAACAGCTTCTATAATAACGCTGTTTTTACTTACGTGAAGATGATAAAAAGTAGAATCATCTTCAGGAATACCTTCAATGATAAGTGCTTTCACTCCAAGTTTTGCCATAATACCAGCAATTGTTCCACCAACATTACTCTCTTTAATACCACCAGTAAGAGGGCTCTTTGCACCTAAAGAGTTTCTACCACTATTTGCAGCACTTGTTCCAGAAAGTAATCCTGGTGCAAAAACCATTTTATTGTTTGGTCCAAGAGGGTGACACTCAGGATCAACTTCTGCTGCAACTATTGTAGAAGTCAAACCACGACCTCCTAGTCCCATCCAATCAGCTGGAACTTCTTCAATTTTGAAGCTCAAGTCACTCATATTAACACGATATATCATATCTGCCATTTTATCTCCTTGTTTTAATTTCATTACATCCTTATATGATAAATCAATTATTATTAATATTCAAGGAAAAGGCTTAAAAACAATATATGCAAATATTGCATATCCTTTTTTACACATAATTGTTTCATTATAGCCATATATCTAACTGTGAAAATTACAGTTTTCAA
>CAZBPU010000166.1:0-3814 GCA_964493845.1 uncultured Sulfurospirillum sp. | reverse complement strand
CCTTGAAAAAGTTCACATCCATAAGCTTTATATTTTTCAAATTCTTCTTGTGTTTCTACTTTTTCTGCTAAAAGTTTAAAACTATACTTTTTAAAACTAGCAAGATGATTTTCTAAAGTATTTTTTTTGATAAGACTAACATCTAATTTAAGTACATCTACATATGGAAAAATTGGGTTAAATCTCTCTATAAAACCATCACTACAATGTACATCATCTATAGCTAAACGATAACCCATCTCTTTGAGTTTTTTAATACGCTCTATAGTTCTCTCATTTATACTTGTAGTTTCTAGTATTTCTAATACAAAAATATTTTTAGGGATACTAAATACAATGGGATCCAAAAGAAACTCTTCATCTATATTAACAAATGCCAAATTATCATCTACTAAAGAGTGCATACCAAAATGATTCAATGCATTTACTAGAACTTTTGCAGTGGCTAAAAGTTCATCTTTAAAGATGGCTTTTAGTTTACCACTTGAATCAAGTGTCCTAAATAAAAGTTCATACCCATATATTTCGCCGTTCAAATCAACTATTGGTTGCTTTGCAATATAAAATTCCTGTGCCATATCATTCCTCTATCCCACATCCATCCATATTATCTCATATATTATATTAAAATACAATATTTTATTATTTACACAATTCTTGAAACCACTCTTCGTTTTGTTTTTGTCTTGTCTCTTTTGATTTATATAGATTTTTCAAAACTGATATTAGCTCCTCCTCACTCAAAAACTCCAATACTGTTGGTTCCATTGGTGTTGCATTTGGATCTGACTCTATAAGCTTTGCAATCTCATCTATAATCTCTTTTTTTTCTAACATTTTATTCTTTCGTTTAAAAAATATTTGTAAAAGCTATTGTATAATAATTTCAGTAAATTTTAAAGGTAAAATGATGACAAGAAAACTATTTTTAGCAACTTCAATTTTAAGTACTTCTATGTTTGCAGCAACTGATGCACAGATAGAAAATTACTTTAAAACTCAAATTCCAGTACCTACGGTAAAAGTAACTGTTACTTCAAGAATAGAGATAGCTGATATAAAGGGTATGGACTATGTTTCTCTTACTCTAAGCGATGGCAATCGTGTTCAAAAAGTTTCTGTTTTTACTAGAGGAGATTTAATATTTCCAGATGTAATAAGTATTAATGGTGGCAGTATAAAAGATAAACTAGATAAACAAAAACTTATAAAAGAACTATCTAATATCTATAAGCAAGAAGATAAAGCTAATATAATTGTATTAGGAAATGACCCTAAGAAAGAGACTTTAGTAAAATTTACAGATCCAGAATGTCCATTTTGTAGAAAAGAAGTAGCACAAATAGAAGAAAAACTTAAAAATTATAACTTGAAATATATTTTTACTCCTGTGCATGATAAAAGCTCACTAGAAAAATCTATACTTATATATAAGCAAACAAGTAAAGCAAAAACACTAGCTGATAAAATCAAAATTCTTAAAAAATACTATAATGGTGATGTAGATCAAAAAGTAACAGACCAAGAAGTAGCAAGAGTAGAAAAAACAAGAAAAAAATACTTCGCTGCTGGACTTAAAGGTGTACCACTTTATGTCAGTGAAAAAGAGTTGTTAAAATAAAATCCAACTTTACGCACATCTATATTTTTAGAAGTGTGTAAAGTAAATTTAAAAATGATATAATAAGTATTATTATTTTTAAGGAACATTATATGTTTGAACTAGAAAATATTATCTTACTTATTATATCTTTTTTCTTACTACTCTTACTAATACAAAAATCAAAAAAAATCAAAAAATTATCTTCTACATGTAAAGAACAATCTACTATTATAAATTCTATAAATATCCCTATATTTTATAAAAATAAAGATAATAAGTATATAGGTTGCAATAAAGCCTTTGATAAAGAATTTAAAGATTTTAAGCTAAAAGCTATTGATGATCTTAAAGAGTTTAGAACTACCTGCACAAAAGAGATAGAACTTACTTACGATAATGAAATTAAAAAAGCTACTCTTATAAATTTTACAAATTACCTTGATGGCTCTGTTGGTATCCTTTTTGATATTAGTAAGATGAAAGATGACAAAATAACTCTTTTAAATCAAAAAAATAAATTAGAATTAGCTCTTAAAGGTTCACAAGAAGGTTACTGGGAATGGGATGTAAAAACTAATAAACTTA
Organism: uncultured Sulfurospirillum sp.; assembly: GCA_964493845.1. Classification (GTDB taxonomy): domain Bacteria; phylum Campylobacterota; class Campylobacteria; order Campylobacterales; family Sulfurospirillaceae; genus Sulfurospirillum_A. The sequence goes on along the minus strand of CAZBPU010000166.1, from coordinate 1,626 downwards.
TACTATCAAAAAAAGCAAAAGAAATTTTAGGCTATAAGGAAGATGAAAAAGCACCTGACAATATAACTGACTGGATGAACTTAGTAGAATCTTATGATATAGCAAAAACAAATGAAGCCCTAGCTAGACACATAAAAGGAAAAAGTGAATTTATAGATATAGAACATAGACTTAAAACATCACTAAATGACCTATGGGTTAACTTTAGAGGAAAAGGTATATACAATTCTCATAATGAAATATCTAAAGTCTATGGAACCTTACGTAATATAAGTGAACAAAAAGAAGAACTAACATCTCTTGCAAAACAAAAAGATTTATTTACTACTTTTATGGATAACCTACCTGCTATTAGTTTTATAAAAGATAAACAAGGCAAATATATCTATATGAATAATTTTTATCAAAAACTTCTTGGTTTTAAAGCATGGAAGGGTAAAAAAACTGAAGAAATTTTTGATAAAAATATAAGCAACCATATAATAGAGAGTGATAGAGAAGCATTTTATGAAGGTAAACATAAACATGAAGAGTATATAACAAATGAAGTAGGCATAAAAAAGCTTTTTGAAACCTACAAATTTCCAATAGATAATGCACAAGATAAAGTTTTATGTGGTTTTGGACTAGATATAACAAACGAAAAAATCTATCAAGAAAAAATAAAACTCTACTCTAAAATCTTTGACAATACAAATGAAGGCATAATGCTCACTGATGCAAAAGGTATTATAATAGCTATAAATAATGCCTTCAAAAAGATTACAGGATATACTGAAAAAGAGATGATTGGACAAAATCCAAGAATAAGAAAATCTGGAAAACATGATAAAAAATTTTACCAAGCTATGTGGGAAGATCTACTTACAAAGGGCTCTTGGACAGGTGAAATGTTCAATAAACACAAAAATGGTACTATATATCCTGAACTAATGAATATAAGCACAATAAAAAATAACAAAAATGAAATAGTAAATTTTGTTTGTATTTTTCAAAGTATTGAGAGTCAAAAACTCATAGAAACTAAACTAAAGAAAATGGCTCATTATGATACTCTAACAAATCTACCAAATAGAACTCTATTTTACGATAGACTTGATCATGCTATTTTAAGAACAAATAGAGATGAGAGCATGCTAAGCATTATCTTTGTAGACTTAGATGATTTTAAAATCATTAACGATACTTTAGGGCATAGTTCTGGAGATATTGTTCTAAGTGAAGTCTCACAAAGATTAGTTTCTATAGTAAGAGATAGTGATACTGTTGCTAGACTGGGTGGAGATGAATTTGTAATAATATTAGAAAAAATTAGCCAACTCTCAGACATATCCTATATAGCTAATAAAATCATTGAAGAATTAAAAAAACCTATAAAACTAAAAGACAATAAAGAGTGCTTTATAGGAGCAAGCTTAGGTATAAGTACATATCCAAATCAAACAACAGATAAAAAAGAGCTATTGGAATTTGCCGATAGTGCTATGTATGAGGCTAAGAAAAATGGAAAAAATTGTTATAAAATACATAATAATTAACAAATCATTGACATAAAAAAGTTAAGATACAATTATGAATCCAAATATAATAATGATAGAAGACGATACAGAATTAGCACAAATTTTA
>CAZBPU010000165.1:0-3818 GCA_964493845.1 uncultured Sulfurospirillum sp. | reverse complement strand
AAAAAGGACAGAAATGTTAGAAGGTATTATTAGAGAGAGTATTGACAAAAAAGCTACTAAAGCTTTGAGAAAAGATGGTTTTCTAATTGCTAACATTTATGGAAAAGGCGTTGAAAACATTAACGCTGCGTTTAAATCAAACGAATTCATAAAAGCAATGCGAAATAAAACATCTTTAGCTTTTCCAGTTAAAGTAAATGGTGTTGAATATAAAGTAGTTATTCAAGATTATCAAAAACACCCAGTAACAAGCATACTTTTACATGTGGATTTACGTATTGTTTTAGATGGAGTAGTTTCTAAGTATTTGATTCCTGTAAAAACAGAAGGAACTCCTATTGGTATTAAAAACAAAGGTATTCTTATCAATTCTAAAAAACGTTTATTAGTTAAATGTGCTGGTGAAAATCTTCCAGATAGCTTTAATCTTGATGTTAGTAATTTAGATGTTGGGGATGCTATTTTAGTACGTGATATTAAAGTTCCTGCAAATGTAACAATTATGGATACAGATAGAGTTGCAGTAACTGGAGTTATAAAAGCTAAGTAGAGATGACTCTCATTGTAGGACTTGGTAATCCAGATTTCAAATATAAAAATAATCGACATAACGTTGGTTTTATGGTCATTGATAAACTAATCAATGACCATAATTGTACTCATATAAACAAAGCAGCCTTTAAAGGTGAGCTTTACAAATCAAAAAACATACTTTTTCTGAAACCTTATACATATATGAACCTTTCAGGTGAGAGTGTACGAGCTGTAAGTGATTATTATAAGCCAGATCAAATTATAGTTATCCATGATGATTTAGATCTTCCCTTTGGAACTCTTCGTTATAAAAAAGGTGGAGGGCATGGAGGCCATAATGGACTTCGTTCTATTGATTCTCATATAGGTAAAGAGTACATAAGAGTACGAATTGGTATTGGGAAACCAGATAACAAAGATGATGTTGCTAACTTTGTTTTATCTGATTTTCCAAAATCACAAAAAAATACTCTTGAAGAAATAATAGATACAAGTTTAAAAGCGATTAAAGGACTTATAAATGAAGAGTTGAGTACAATCTCTTCAAAGTACACACTTAAAGTATAAGGGTAGTTAGATGAAATTATATCAACGTTATATAGTATTCAATTATCTTAAAAACTTTTTTATTATATTTTTGGCATTGGAGTTTTTTTACGTAGGTATTGACACTTTGACAAATTATACAAAATTCCCTGATTCTGCCAATTTACAACTTCTTTATATAGTATTTAAAACACTTGATGCTATAAATTATTCTATACCACTTTCTATTGTATTTGCTATGATTGTAACAAAATTTAGTATGATTAAATCTAATGAACTTGTAACTCTGTATGCTATAGGTATTACAAAAAGATCCACTGTAAAACCTCTTTTTTTTACTGCTTTAAGTTTAACACTTATATATATAAGTCTTAATTTTACATCTTTTGCATATGCTCTTGAGTATAGTAGAAATCTTTTAAAATACCATACTATATCTACAGATTCATCTGGACTATTTTTAAAAAATGATAATGATTATATATATTTTGGAAAACTTGACCCTATTAAAAAACAAGCTACAGAGATAAAAATTTTTAGGATAAAAAATAATGATTTAGATAGAATAATTTCAGCTAAAAAAGGATATTTTTATAAGGATAGTTGGATTTTAGAAGATGTTACATTAAATATCAAACCAAAAATAAAATCTATTTCAGATGATGGGTTAACAAAAGTAAAATATAAAAAATATACTACTTTAAAGGATTTTAGACCAAAAATAATAGAAAATATTCATAAAGGGGAGTATAATTTATCTATATTGGATACTATAGATGCTTTAAGTTTTTTCTCTTCACAAGATGTAAATTTAGATAGGATTAAAACACTTCTTTATTCACAGCTTCTTTTTCCTCTTTTTGCACCTATCTTAGTAGTAATTTTGTTTTATAGATTACCTATCAGTAGTAGGTTTTTTAATGTTGCATTTTTAAGTTTTGTGTTTATATTTATAACACTTTCTACTTGGGGAATTTTATTTATACTCTCTAAGCTCTCTTCTACTTCTGTTATATTTCCAGAACTTGGGGTAATTTTACCCATATGTTTATTGGGATTTTATGCTCTAAGGCAGTATTACAAAGAAAATTAATCTATATTTAGATAAAATAAGTCTATTTTACAAAAGAGGCTTATAATGGAGTATAGAGAACTAGCAAATAGATATGGTACACCACTTTATGTGTATGATTTTAATCACATTGAAAAACAATTTATAAAATTAAAAGATGCTTTTAAAGCAAGAAAATCTTTAGTTTGTTATGCTGTAAAAGCTAACTCTAATTTATCAGTTTTAAAGCATTTAAAAAGCTTAGGTGCTGGATGTGATTGTGTATCTATAGGTGAAGTTAGACGTGCTTTATATGCAGGTGTTGCAAAATATAAAATAATTTTTTCTGGTGTTGGCAAGAGAGATGATGAGATAGAAGAGGCTTTAAAAGAAGACATCTTGATGATAAACTTAGAGAGTGAAGAAGAGATGGAAAGAGTTGAGCTTATTGCAAAAAAACTTGGTATAAAAGCAAGAATAAGCATAAGAGTAAATCCAAATATAGATGCAAAGACTCACCCATATATCTCAACAGGACTTCATGATAATAAATTTGGTGTTGATATAGACAGTGCAAAAAGAATGTACATAAAAGCAAAAAATTCTGAGAATTTAGACCCAATTGGAATCCACTTTCATATAGGAAGTCAGATAACGGAACTTGAGCCATTTAGAGATGCAGCAAAAGTTGTTTCTGATTTGGTAAGAAATCTTAAATCATTAAATATAGACATAAAGTTTTTTGATGTTGGTGGTGGAGTTGGAATTGATTATGAAGGTGAAAAGACTATCAACCTTTATGATTACTCACAAGCAATTTTTGAAAATTTAACAGGACTTGATGTTACACTTACTTGTGAACCAGGAAGATTTTTAGTTGGAAATTGTGGAGTTTTTATAACAAGAGTTCTTTATGAAAAGAATAATGGTAAAAAAAGATTTATTATAGTTGATGGAGCCATGAATGATTTAGGTCGTCCTAGTTTGTATGGAGCTTACCATAAAATAGAGGTAATTGGCAGTGAAGGTAAAACAAGTAAAGCAGATGTTGTAGGACCAGTTTGTGAAAGTACGGATTTTTTTGCAAAAGATAGAGAACTTCCTCAAACAAAACATGATGATTTGTTAGTTATAAAAAGTGCAGGGGCTTATGGTTTTACTATGAGTAGTAATTATAATACAAGAGCAAGAGTAGCTGAAGTTGCACTAATAGATGGTAAAGATAAGCTTATAAGAGAACGAGATAACTTTGAAGAGATGATTGCAAATGAGATAAAATGTATCTAATAGACGTACAAGGTACTCTAATAGATGATAAAAATAAAAAACCAATTAAAGGAGCTATTGAGTTTTTAGATAGTTTGAAAGAGCCTTTTGTGGTTGTAACAAATAATACAAAAAAACCTAGTTTAGAGTTTTATAATTTTTTAATAGATTTAGGATTTAATATCCCAAAAGATAGCTATCTTGACCCTTTTATGGTTTTAAAAAATTCTCTACATGTAAAGAAGGTTTGCTGCTTTGGACCTATGGAGTTTATAAAAGTTGTTGAGTCTTTAGGTTATGAAAATACAAACAAAAATCCAGAGGCAATCTTGGTAACTAGTAGTAAGGATTTTGGTTCTATTGACTTTGCAAGTATGATTGAGATGGTTATGGGTGGATCAAAACTTATAGGTATGCATGC
>CAZBPU010000164.1:0-3818 GCA_964493845.1 uncultured Sulfurospirillum sp. | reverse complement strand
AAAAAACTATTTATATTTGTTGGAATGCTCTTCGTTTACATTCCAGCTCTTTTATATATCAAGGAATTAATTAATGTTTATTTATGATTCGGTACAAAGAAAAAAAGTAAAATTTGTACCAATTAAAGAAAATCAAGTAAAAATTTATGTTTGTGGACCAACTGTTTATGATGATGCACATTTAGGACATGCAAGAAGTGCTTTGGCTTTTGACCTACTCCGTCGTACTTTTATTGAACTTGGTTATAATGTAACATTTGTAAAAAACTTTACGGATATTGATGATAAAATTATAAAAAAGATGAGTGAAAATGGAAAAAGTCTTGAAGAGATAACTTCATTTTATATAAAAAGATACAAAGATGAGATGCATGCTTTAGGAGTAAGTGACGCGGATATAGAACCAAAAGCAACTGAAAGCATAGATGAAATTGTTTCATTTATTGAAACACTTATAAAAGAAGACAAAGCTTATATTACAAGTGATAGCATCTATTTTGACACTTCAAAAGATAAAAAATATCTAGAGCTTTCCCACATGAAGATGGACGATACTCGTGCAAGGGTAGAAGCCAATAGTGAAAAAAGAGACCAAAAAGATTTTGCTCTTTGGAAGTTTTCTAAAAAAGGTGAACCAACTTACCAAGCAAGCTTTGGCTATGGGCGTCCAGGATGGCATATAGAGTGTTCTTGTATGATAGAAAAATATTTAGCTTATGAAGGTGATTTCCAGATAGATATTCATGCAGGTGGAGCTGATTTACTTTTTCCTCACCATGAAAATGAAGCAAGCCAAACTAGATGTAAAAGTGGGCAAGAGTTAGCCAAATACTGGATGCACAATGGTTTTGTAACTATAAATGGCGAAAAAATGAGTAAATCTTTAGGCAACAGTTTCTTTCTAAAAGATGCTCTAAAAGAGTACGATGGTGAAATACTTCGTTTTTATCTTCTTAGTTCTCACTATCGTGCAAACTTCAACTTTTCAGAAGAAGATTTACTTGTAAGCAAAAAGAGATTAGACAAACTATACCGCCTCAAAAAAAGAGTTTTTGAAGGTAAAAAAAGCTCTACATGTAAAGAGTTTAAAAAAGCTATTTTAGATGCACTAAGTGAAGATTTGAACATCTCAAAAACGTTGAGTATAGTTGATGAAATGGTGGCAACTGCAAATGAAAAACTTGACTCTAGCCCTAAAGATAAATCTACAAAATTTGAAACAAATGCAAACTTAACTTGGCTTGAGGATATACTTGGTATTGGTTACAAAAATCCTTATGAATACTTTCAACTAGGCATTAGTGAAAAAGAAAAAACTGAGATTGAAAAACTAATAAACCAAAGAAGTGAAGCAAAAAAAGCAAAAGACTTTACAAAAGCAGATGAGATAAGAGAAGTCCTTACAAGTAGAGGTATACAACTTATGGATACAACTAGTGGTACTCAATGGGAAAAGAGTGAATAGTGGAAGGGGTTAAACTTGTTTTAAAACGTTTTTCACCATATTTTAAAGATTATGTGCCGTATTTTATATTTGCAGTTATTGGTATGATTTTGGCCTCAAGTGGAACTGCCGCATCTGCTTATCTAGTTAAACCACTTTTGGATAAAGTTTTTATAGCAAAAGATGCCGAAATGTTGAAACTTATACCTCTTGCTATCATTGCTGTTTATTTTGCAAAGGAATCAGGTAGATATATACAATCTTATTTTACTAGTCTCATTGGACAAGATATCATAAGAAGATTTAGAGATAAAATTTTAAAAAACCTGCTTATTCAAGATATATCATTTTTCCACAAATACAGAACAGGCGAACTCATAAGTAGAAATACAAATGATGTAGAAAAAGTAAGAACTGTTGTATCTAACATGATTCCAGAGTTTTTAAGAGAGATGCTGACTATAGTTGGTCTTGTTGGTGTTGTAATTTATCAAAGCTCATCATTAGCTTTTTATGCACTTGTGATTATGCCACTTGCTATTATACCGCTTAGTAAACTAGCTAAAAAAATGAAAAAAATCTCAAGACAATCTCAAGAGAAAGTCTCTGATATTACAGCAAAGCTTAGTGAAATTTTTAACAATATAGAAGTTATTCAAGCAAATAACTCTCAAATTCATGAACAAGAACTATTTAAAAAAGAGAATAAAAAGTATTTTGATTTGACTATGAAATCTGTCAAAGTTTCTCAACTCGTAAGTCCTATGATGGAAACATTGGGCTCGGTTGGTGTTTCAACTGTAATCATAGTTGGTGGTATGGAGGTTATAAATGACAATATGTCCATGGGATCATTTTTCTCATTTTTAACTGCACTTTTTATGCTTTATACACCTATAAAAAGACTATCTAGTCTTTATAATCAACTTCAAGAAGCTATTGCAGCGAGTGAAAGAATCTTCTTTTTACTTGACCATAAACCAACTATTGTGGGTGGAGATAAAGAAGTACCAGAAGATATAACATCTATTGAGTTTAAAGATGTAACATTAAAATATGGTGAAAAAACTGCATTAAATGGCATAAATCTTAAAACAACAAAAGGTCAGTTTATGGCACTTGTTGGAGATAGTGGAGGAGGAAAAAGCTCACTTGTTAATTTGATTATGAGATTTTATGACCCAAGTAGTGGAGCAATATTTATAAATGGCATTGATATAAGAGAGTTTTCACTTAAAAGTTTAAGAGACTCTATAGCAATAGTGACTCAAAGAGTTTACATCTTCAATGATACAGTCAGCGCAAATGTTGCCTATGGTAAAGAAGTTGATAAAGCAAAAGTTATAGAAGCTCTCAACAAAGCAAATGCTTATGAGTTTATTGAAGGCTTAGAAGATGGAATAGACACAATTTTAGATGAATTTGGAACAAACCTCTCAGGTGGTCAACGCCAAAGAATTGCCATAGCTAGAGCTATCTATGTAAATCCAAAAATATTGATTTTTGATGAAGCTACAAGTGCCTTAGATAGTAAAAGTGAAAAAAAGATAACTAAAGCGATGGAAAATCTAATAAAAGATAAAATAACATTTGTTATAGCTCACCGTCTAAGCACAGTTCAAAAAGCAGATAAAATAGCCGTTCTAAGACATGGAAAAGTAACTGCTATTGGTACCGATAGTGAATTAAGACAAAACAGTGATGAATATATGAAACTAAAAGGCTTGCAAATCTAACCAAATGCTAACCAAATACCAACACCTAGCATAAGAGTTCCTGCTATCTTGTTCATCATCTTAACGTTATCTCTAATTTGTAAAAATTTTTTAAGTGAACTGCCACCACTTGCATATATAACTAAACAGATAAATTCTAAAGACAAGATGATAAATATCAAAACCAAAACTTGTGGCATTATTGCTTGAGATTGATTGATAAATGGTGGTAAAAGTGAGATAAAAAAAGCCCACCCTTTTGGGTTTGCTATAGCTGTTACAAACCCTTGTGTTGCTAAAACTTTATTAGAAATTGTAAATGAGCTTTCACTACTACATGTAGAAACTGCCATCTTTCCTTTACTTCTAAACATTTGAAAACCTAAATATATAAGATATGAGCCCCCTATATATTTAAAAATTGTAAATACCTCAGGATATTTAAGCATAACCGCTGCCACACCAACAACAGAAGCAAAAGCTATAAGCCCTACACCTATAAGCTCTCCAGCCATCATGGCAAATGTTCTTTTAAGCCCAATAGTCATACCAAGTGTCATAGAGAGTGTCATGCACATTCCTGGTGTCAATGAAACTAAAAAAAATGTCGGTATAAAAACCAAAAGAACTGATAAATTTAAAACTATCTCCACAGAATT
>CAZBPU010000163.1:0-3861 GCA_964493845.1 uncultured Sulfurospirillum sp. | reverse complement strand
AGAGTAGAAGTTTATGATAGTAAGGTTAAGAACAAATTTTTAGGGATGTTCTTAGTTGAGTATAAATGATACTAAGTATAGAGAGTAGCTGCGATGATAGTTCTATTGCAATTACACGGATAGAAGACTCAAAACTACTTTTTCATAAGAAAATTTCACAAGAGATTGACCATTCCAAATATGGAGGGGTTGTCCCAGAACTTGCTGCTCGTCTTCATGCCATAGCACTTCCAAATATACTTGAAGAGTGTAAAAAGTATTTTAAAGATTTAAAAGCAGTGGCAGTTACCAATGAGCCAGGTTTGTCTGTGACTTTGGTTGAGGGTGTTTGTATGGCAAAGGCCCTAAGTATCTCACTAGACATCCCACTACTGCCTATAAATCACTTAAAAGGTCATATATACTCTTTATTTATAGATAAACCTAAAACAGAATTTCCTATACTTGTTTTGTTGGTTTCTGGTGGGCATACACAGCTTTTATATGTGGAAGACTATGACAATATAGAAGTACTAGCAACTACTCTTGATGATAGTTTTGGAGAGAGTTTTGATAAAGTTGCAAAGATGCTTGGGCTTGGCTATCCAGGAGGTCCTGTAGTAGAAGAGGTTGCTTTGGGTGGAGATAATAAAAAGTTTGATTTTACAGTACCGCTTCAAAGAACACCAAAACTTGCTTTTAGCTACTCAGGATTAAAAAATCAAGTACGTTTAGCGATACAAAGCAATCCAGATTCAAAAAATGATATTTGTGCTTCTTTTCAATATATAGCTACAAAACATCTTATACATAAGATAAAAAAAGTACTTAAAACAAAAAGCTTTAAAAACTTTGCTATTGTAGGTGGTGCAAGTGCAAATAAGTACTTAAGAAGTGAAATTGATGAGCTTTGTAAAACTTATAATATGACTCTGCATTTAGCCGATATGCAATTTTGCTCAGACAATGCTGCGATGATAGGACGTTGTGGTATTGAAGCTTATAAATTGGAAAGATTTGCTTCTATAAATGATATAAAAATAAATCCTAGAACTAGTTTTTAAAATCAAGTAGTTATTTATAGGTTTTTATCTATAATTTTATCGCTATATATGGGGGTGGGCTAAGTTTTTTAGCCCACAATTTTTATCTCTAACTCCAACATAATTCCACTTTGTTCAAATACTTTTTTCTTTGCAAGTTCTATAAGTTTTATAGCGTCTTCAAATGTACCATTTCCAAGATTGATTAGAAAATTAGCATGATTTTCACAAAATGCCATATCACCAATCTTAAATCCTTTTAAACCAGCTATATCTAAAAGTTTTCCTGCAAAATTGTTAGGAGGATTTTTAAAACAACTACCAGCACTAGGCTCTTTTGGTTGGTTTTGTCTTAGTTTCTTAAATATTTCTAAAAGAGTATTATCAAAGCCATATTCTATTTTAAACGTAGCTTCATAGATAGTTTCTTTTATATTTGTGTGTCTATAACCATACTCAATATCATCTTTATTTATCCAGCCACTTTGGGTTTTTATAGCTTTTAAGTGATTGAAAATTTCCCACTCTTTTAACCCTGCATTCATCTTCACTATACCACCAAGAGTACCAGGTAGCTTTTGCATAAGTTCAAAGTTTTTTATGTTGTGTTTTTTTGCGTATGATAGTATCTTGCCACTAGAGGTTGCACCTCCGATATGTAAAAGATTGTTTTTTTCATGTATAAAGTCAAAAACTTTTCCTAACATGGCCATTTTGGGAGGGTTTTGAGATATCAAGAGATTGTTTCCACCGCCTAATAAAAAAGCATCTACATGTAAAGGTTTATCTATGACTTCTACATGTATAGTTGGTCCAATCTTTATGCTTGTGTATGTTTTGAGATTTATCTGTTTTGTCATTAAAATATAAAATTTGGAATCATAGTTATAATTCTATGTGTAAACTCTATCATCATATTCATCATCCATGGCATAGTAAAAATAGCTACGATGATAACAAGTATGATTTTAGGTACAAAACTAAGAGTCATCTCATTTATCTGTGTTGTTGCTTGAAATATACTGATAGCAAGCCCTGCAAAAAGACCAGCCATAAGCATAGGCATAGCCATCATTAAAGCTAGTTTAAATGTCTCAACACCAAGCCCAATTAACTTTGCTTCCATTTTATTGTCTCCTTTTTAAGGAAGTGAATTCCTTAAAAATTCCTCTCACTAAAGCTTCAACACTTGTTGAGAATAATATATTTAACTTTTCTTTAAAAAATCCTCTCACTGAAGCTTCGATGATTATCAAGAATATTTTCATATTAGGTATTCCTCAACTCTTTATATTCACTTGGGACTAAGAAGTCTTCTGCTTTTATAAGTGTATCGTAAAATCCATTTTCAAAGCCAATCTCAAAAAGTCTGTTTATTGCTCTGTATTGTATTTCATTTAACTCTACTGAGTCATCATTTGCATAAAGACTTAGATACTTTTGTAAAGTTGTTTCATCTACTCTAACTAGGTCTCTTTCATGAAGCATTTTTGAAAGAGGTTTTGCATGAGTGGTTGCTACTTTGACTGCTTTTATAAGTGTCTCTTCATACTCAATAGCAAGGTTGATTGGAATAGAACGACGAATAGCCATACCACCAAGTGGTAGAGGTAAATCACCACCACTAAGTTCTACCCAGATATCCCAAAGCTCTTTTTCTACTTCAAGTTTATCATCGTAAGTAAGTATACTTTCGTGTATAAGAACTCCAGCATCAACTTCACCATTTAGCACAGCATCTTCAATCTCTAAAAAGTTTTTGTATATTACTCTTGCCTCAGGATAGTAAATTCTAAAAAGCATAGCATTTGTAGTGTGTTCGCCACTCAAAGCTACTTTGAAATTACGTTTTAGTTTTTTGCCTTTTAGCTTGACAATTTTAGGGCCATATCCCTCTCCAAAACTAACAGCAGTTTTCAAAAGTGCATATTCACTACGTATCTTTGGATAAAGAGCAAAGCTAATAGCACTGATATCATAAGTATTTTTAAAAGCTTCTACATTTAGTGTCTCTATATCAAGAGCTATGTTTTTAAACTCTATATCTTTGAGACTTACCCACCCAAACTTGATAGCATAATACATAAAAATATCATCAGCATCAGGTGAGTGAGCAACTGTAACTACTTTTTTCATTTTTTATTCTTCTTGCGAGATGCTTTTGCTAGTTTTGCTCTTTTCTTTGCTTTTGCTTTTTTTGCATCTACATTGGCAGCTTTTCTAGCATTGATTACTTGTTCTTTTTTTTCAGTATCATTTGGAGTAAATCCTGCTTTCATAGCCGCTATTTTTTGTGTACCAAATGCTGCTATTTTATCACCGTTTTTTGTATCTACACTTGATGTGTTTTCTCTACCCATTTATATGCCTTGTTTTTTTATGACTCTATTATATAGTAGTTTTGATAAAGAAGCTATTATATCTTTATAGTGACTGAACAAACCAAGAAAAAGTTGCTTGAGAAGTTAAAATACCATTAGACTTGTTGCACGATGAGACCACTGCACAGTAACCCCCACACAATTCAACCTATTTTAGGGACTTAAAAGTGGCATTTATTGATACTAGCGATACATTTTCAGACATAGCAGTAACATCGAGACTTAAAAAAGTTGATTCCTTTCTCAAAAAACTAGATTCAATTATAGACTTTGAAACACTAAAACCAATATTAAATAAGAATGGAGTAGCCAAGAGTAATGTGGCTGGAGCACCTGCTTATGACAATGTGTTAATGTTTAGAGCTCTATTGGCGATGAAATAAACTTGTTACTTGCTGCTAGTGCATTTAATCTCAAAAAGTGGATGAATAACTTCATCTGGCTTATTTTTATAATTA
>CAZBPU010000162.1:0-3881 GCA_964493845.1 uncultured Sulfurospirillum sp. | reverse complement strand
TTAAAAGGAAGTATAAAATCACAAAATCATCTTACTGGTGTTATCTTTGAAATTGTATTGCCATTTAAGATTAAATAAAATAGAGGAGTAGCATTTAAAATAATATTTACTTTTTAAATAAAAATTTATTAATATAGATGTATAATGAAATAAAGTAAAATATTTTTTACAAAAAGGATCAGTTTTGATACTTGATACAACTATTATAAGTAAAATGAGAATTCTTTGTGTTGAGGATGAACCTCAAGCATTATCACAATTAAAACTATCATTAGAAAGTTTTTGTAAAGAGTTATATTGTGTAAAAGATGGCATAGAGGCATTAGAAGTGCTAAAAGAGCATAATATAGATATAGTTATTACTGATTTAAATATGCCTAGGCTTGATGGGATTAGTCTACTTTGTGAGGTAAAACAGAAGTATAAAAATGTAGCAGTTATTATTGTTACTGCACACTCTGAAAGTAACTTTTTACTAAAGGCAATTGAGCTCAAAGCAGATGGATATATCTTAAAACCACTAAATCTTCAAGAACTTTTTTCTCTTGTTATAAAAAATGCAAGTTCACAATATTATAAAGATGAGTTAAATAGCAAAAATACTCTTCTTAAAGTACTTAAAACTATAGGAGGAAAAAGAGTACAAATAATTGAGCATATTTTTAATAATATAGATGAAAATAATCAGTTTATAGGTACTTATGATGACATTACAATGAAGTTAAATGCTAGTAAACCAACTGTAGTAAATACATTTAAAGTACTTATGGAAGACGGTATACTAACACGTGTAAAAAATGGACACTATGAGTTAAAAAATAATATGAATATTGTTAAAGATTTATCTGAGACCAAAACTGAATAAAGGTGAAGATACACTACTTTTGAACTCTTTTAAAAAGTTATCAAATTCACTTGGTTTTTGCCAGACTGGATTGTCTACACCACTTATTTCTTCAAGCTCTTTTTGAGCAATATATAGTGAGCCTACTTCATCTATGAGACCTACTTTTTTTGCTTTGTAGGCTATAAAAACTCTAGCATTTGCAAACTCTTTTGCTTTTGAGATTTTAAGTCCTCTAGCATCTGCAACATCGTTTATAAAAAGTCCATAAGCATCATTAATCAACTCTTTTAAGGCACTCTTTTCTTTAGTATTCCACTCTCTTGTGAAAGTTCCTATCTGTTTGTATTCTCCAGCTGTCACAATTTGCTCTTTTATGCCAAGTTTATCTGCAAGTGGTTTTATATTTGGTGCTTGAAACAAAACTCCAATCGAACCTATAAAAGCACCAGGATTTGCTATAATTTTTCTCGAGTATATAGAAGCATAGTAGCTTCCACTTGTCATACTTCCAGCGGCATAGGCAATAACAGGTTTAATCTCATTTAGTCTTTTTATCGCCATACTTAGTTCTATTGAAGGAGCTAAAGCGCCACCAGGAGAATCTACACGCAGTAAGACACCTTTTATATTATTATCAAGTGAAGCACTTTGTATTTGAGCTAAGATATTATCTATTTGTGATATTTGCCCTTCAATCCTAATAGTTGCAAGATTTGGTTGTGCTAAATTTTTTTGGCTTAAAGGAGAAAAAATATAGATTAATAGAGTTATAAATAACATTGCTTTAAAATGATTGTTTATATAGCTTATAACTTTTCCTATCCATTTGAAAATTATCATATTTTTTCTCCATTTATATAAGTTGCTTTTGCAAATTTTGTTTGTAGTATTAGATTTAGTGGTAAATTTTCTTCATCAGAGTCTATTTCACAAACTATAAAGTCTGCAAATTTACCCTTTTTTATCTCTCCAGCATTTAGATTAAGTGCTTGAGCCGCATTTAATGTTACCATTTTTAGGAGAAGCGGTGCAAGGTTTTTAAAATTACCTTTATGATGAAGCATAATAGCCATTCTCATCTCATCCCAAAGATTTAGTGAGATATTTGAGCTAAGTCCATCTGTTCCTAAGTTTAACATAGTTTTATCTATATTTTCTATTTTAAGTCTACCAACTTCTAAAAGTCTATTTGAAACAGGGCAGTGAGTTATAGTTCCACCTATCTTTTTTATCTTTTTTATTTCGCTTTTGTTGGCTTGAACACAGTGAGTAAAGAGTGTTTTACAGCCATAAAATAGCTCAATAAAATCACTAGGATTACTCATAGGTTTTGCATTTGGAGCAAAGTTGTTAAAGAAGTCGTTAAATTCTCCTTTCCCATTATCTAACCACTCTCTTTCAGCCATTGATTCCATAAAATGAGTTGATACAACATAGTTATTTTTACGTGCAATATCAAGGGCATTACGAGCCAAGATTGGGTGAGTTGAGTAAGGTGAATGTATAGATATAGCAGGAGTAAATCTCTCATTTTGATTATCTTGACTTACTCTAAGACGTGATTTGAAATCTTCAAAAAGTATATCTACTGAGTCGGGGCGACTTCCTAAAATTTCTGTAAAAAAAACAACTCTTTGAGGTGATTTTAAACAAGCTTCAAAATCATTGCCAAAACTACTTATAGCTCCAAAAGAGGTAGTACCACTTTTTTGCATGATTTTTAACTGTTTTTCTATAATATCATCATTGCAAGAAGATAGTAAATCGTCACGCTTTTCTATAACTGAGTTTAGCCAAGTTATAAAATTACCATATTTTAATGAAGTCTTATTTGCACTAAATTCAAGGTGCACATGAGGATTTATAAGTCCAGGCATAAGTACAGAGTTCTTAGGTAGTTCAATTACTTCTGTTTTAGGGTATTTTTTTATCAAATTTTCTAATTTATCTATATCCAAGATAGTTTTATCAAAGCATATAGCAGAGTTTTGAAGTATTTCAAAACTATCGTTACATGTAAGGATATAATTAGCACTAATTATCTTCAATGTTTTTCCTAGTTTTTATTTTATTATATCAAATTTAAGATATAATTTTTTAAATATATACATTATTTTGATATACTAAAAATATATTAGTTATTGATTTTTTGATATTATAGTAATAAGGATAAAAAATGAGTGAAAATCATAAAGTTGCATTATTTATAGATTGTGAAAATATAAGTCATAACCATATCGAAGTAATTATAGAAGAGTTAGCTACTTATGGTGAAGTAAATATACGTAAAGCTTATGGAGATTGGAAAAATCCTACGTTAAATAGTTGGAATAAGAAGTTATTTGATTACTCATTAGAGCCAATTCATCAGCCCCCTTATACTACAACTAAAAATGCTACTGACATTAAAATGACTGTTGATATCATGAAAACATTGTGCTTAAATAAAAATATTGATTATATAGCACTAGCAACTAGTGATAGTGATTTTACACCACTTGTTACTGAAATCAAATCACAAGGTATTCAAGTTCTTGGTTTTGGAGAGGCAAAAACAAGTAATGTTTTACAAAAAGCTTGTAGTGAATTTATAGAAGTTGGTGTAAAAGTAAAGGATGACAATCTTGAAAAAAATGAAAAGTTAGTCAACATACTAAAAAATGCCATTCGCCATAAAAAAGGAGATGATGATTTTGCTTATGTTTCTGAGATTGGTTCGTATTTGAAAAATAAACACTCTATTAATGCTAAAAAATTTGGTAATTTTAAAACTTGGGGTGAAATTTTTAAACAATTACAAAATGTTTTTGAAATAAAAATGTTAGAGAAAAATGGAAAAAGAAGTATTATGGTTATAAAAATTAAGTAATACCCATTTCTTTCTCTGTTTACAAGTGCAACTAAAAATTTGCCTATATATTTTATATATATCACTTCTTTTTATTTTGGTGAGCATAGACTACTATAGCAACAAAAACCCCACCTTGAATAACACCTAAAATAACTTCAGAAATAACTACGATCATAGCACTAA
>CAZBPU010000161.1:0-3973 GCA_964493845.1 uncultured Sulfurospirillum sp. | reverse complement strand
AAAAACAGGATATAGCACTGATGAGAGTGTTTTGACAAAGCTTTTAGATGAACATGAAGTTGTATCTAAACTTTTGGAGTATAGAGAGTTAGCAAAACTCCAATCTACTTATATAAAACCACTTTTAAAACTAGGAGAGAGCTCTTTATCCAATCGTATTCACACCTCTTTTTTACAAACTGGTACAGCAACAGGAAGATTGAGTTCAAAAGACCCAAATCTTCAAAATATACCAACAAGAACAAAACTTGGACGTGAAGTAAGAGATGGATTTGTGGCAAAAGATGGTTATAGTTTTATAGGTATTGATTACTCTCAAATAGAGCTTAGACTTTTAGCTCACTATAGTGAAGATAAAGAGTTGCTAGATGCGTTTAACAATGATTTGGATATTCATACACAAACTGCTAAAAAGCTTTTTGGAGAAGAAGATGCAAAAGAAAAAAGAGGTATAGCAAAGAGTATAAACTTTGGACTTTTATATGGTATGGGTGCTAGAAAACTAGCACAAACTTTAGGTATCTCACAAGCAGAGGCAAAAGGTTATATAGAAAACTACTTCAAATCTTTTTCAACTGTAAAAGAGTATTTAAAAAGCATAAGTGATAAGTCAAAAGAGGATGGTTATGTAGATACACTTTTAGGAAGAAGAAGGTATTTCGATTGGGAAAATGCAAATGGTATGCAGGTTCCTATGTATGAGAGAGAAGCTGTAAATACACGTTTTCAAGGAAGTGCTGCTGATTTGATTAAACTCTCTATGATAAAAATTCATAATGAGATATTAGATAACGATTCTAAAATGTTATTACAGATACATGATGAACTTATTTTTGAGGTCAAAGAGGAATTTGCTGAGGAATTTGCACAAAAAGCAGCTGAGATTATGAAGAGTATATATGAGTTAAAGGTAAAATTAGAAGTTAGTGTGAGTATAGGTAAAAATTGGGGAGAATTGAAGTAAAGGTAAAATATGGGCAACTTTGAGGTTTTATATGTTGATAAAGTTACATGTAAAATCACTATATCAGGAAATCTTGAAAAAGATAGTATTAAAAGTTTTTATTCTAAAGTTAAAGCTGTAAAACAGAAAAATTTATCTTTTGTTGGTATTGATTGTAGTGATATGAAATCGTTAGATTTTGCAGGTGCACTTTTACTTGTAGAATTCGTCTCTTTTTTTACACAAAAGGGGTGTTCAGCTACTATCTCGGGAGTTGATAAAAAATTTGAAAAAATTTTATATTTTGCAAGAAAAAATTTACGTCAAAAACCAAAAATAGAGAAATCAAAAGAGTTTTTTCTAGTAAGAATTGTAAATAAAATTGGTAAACCTATAGTAGATACATTTGATGGTTTTTTTCTTTTTTTATCATTTTTTGGGGAGAGTATTATGCAGTCTTTTAGGCTTATTTTGACTCCTTGGCACTTCAGATATAAAGCTACTTTAGTACATATAGAAAAATCAGGAGCACAAGCCATTCCTATTGTGGCACTTACTTCTTTCTTGGTTGGGCTTGTAATTGCATATCAAGGAGCAGATCAGCTTGCTAAATTTGGAGCCAATATTTTTATAGTAGATATGGTTAGTATTTCTGTTTTTCGTGAACTTGCTCCTCTTATTACCGCTATTGTTATAGCTGGGCGAAGTGCTTCAGCATATACTGCAGAGATAGGTACGATGAAGATAACAGAAGAGATAGATGCCTTGAAATCTATGGGTTTTGATCCGATTATATTTTTAGTTCTTCCTCGTGTTATTGCACTTGTTATCTCTATGCCACTCATTGTATTTTTTGCAGATATTGTTGGAGTTTTTGGTGGTATGATTGTAGCGGATGGGACTCTTGGTATTTCATATCGTGAATTTATAGTACGAGCTAGAGATGTAGTTGAGATGAAACATATACTAATTGGGCTTATAAAAGCACCATTTTTTGGACTTCTTATTGCTATGATAGGTTGTTTTAGAGGTTTTCAAGTCACAGGAAGTACAGAAAGCATTGGACGGTATACAACTATAAGTGTTGTAAATGCTATCTTTTGGGTTATAGCTTGTAATGCTCTTATATCTGTTTTACTTACAGAAGTTGGCATCTAATGGGAATAATTATTAAAGTAAGAGATGTTATAACAAAGTTTGGTTCAAATATCGTTCATGATGGAGTGAGTATAGATATAAAAGAGGGTGAGGTTTATGGCATACTTGGAGGGAGTGGAAGTGGTAAATCTACTCTTATGCGTGAGATGATAATGCTTCAATCTTTTCAAGGAGGAGAGATAGAGGTTATGGGAAAATCTATAAAAAATATCTCCTGTAAAGATGCTATAGAGTTAAAAAAAGATTGGGCAGTTTTGTTTCAGTTTGGAGCACTATATTCTTCTTTAAATGTTATAGAAAATGTATCTCAGCCACTTATAGAGTATACAAACTTACCAAAAGAAGTGATAGAGCAAATTGCTTTAAGTAAACTCAAAATGTCTGGGCTGAAAGAGGATGCAACATACCTTTTTCCTAGTGAGCTTAGTGGTGGTATGAAAAAAAGAGTTGCATTAGCACGTGCACTAGCGATGGAGCCAAAAATCATGTTTTTAGATGAGCCGACAAGTGGGCTTGACCCTGTTAGTGCAGAAAATTTTGATAGACTTGTACGAGAATTAGCATCACTTTTAAATTTGACTATAGTAATGGTAACTCATGATTTACATACTATAGAGCATGTTTTGGATAAGTTTTGTGTTATATATGATAAAAAGATACTTTTTGAAGGAACTTTAAAAGAGGCAAAAGAGTTTGAGCATTATGCATTGAGAGAATTTTTGAAAGTAGGAAAAGAGTAATGGAAAAAAGGTTGAGTTATACTATAGTTGGTGCTTTTGTTATAGTACTGTCAGTTTGTCTTGTCGCATTTATGTTTTGGCTTGGTAAGTATGGAAATAAAGCAACAGAGTATGATTACTATCTTACTTATTTTGAAGAGTCTGTCTCAGGACTCAATATAGCTTCACTTGTAAAACTACGAGGAGTAGAGGTTGGTAGAGTTAAAAATATATCTATAAATAAAAATAATAGTGAAGAAGTAGAAGTTTTACTTGAGATTAATAAAGGAACACCTATAAAAGTAGATAGTTATACTACTTTAGACTCTCAAGGAATTACGGGACTTAAGTATATAGAGTTAAGAGGTGGAAGTAAAAGTGCACAGTTAAAAAAGACTTCAAAAGATAATATAGCGACTATAATATCTAAAAAATCTATGCTAACTTCACTAATGGAGAGTGGGGAATCTATAACTACAAAAATAGATGATATACTCATAAGAGTTTCAACGGTGTTAAGTGATGAAAATTTGGAAAATATATCGGATGTTATTCATAACTTATCTTCTACAACAACTTACATAGATACTCAAAAAGAGAGTATAGAAAAGATGTTTAAAGATATAACAGAGTTGAAGTTAAATATAGAAAATAATATAGATAAATTTACTAATAAAAGTGGAAAATTTTTGGACAATACAACAGAGTTTGAAAATGAACTTTTAGTTTCATTTAAAAAAATTGGAGATATGAGTGATAAAGCTGCAGATGCTTCTGATAAAACAAGAATCTTTTTTGAAGAGATGAGAAAAGAGTTAAATGCTGGACAGTTTAGTGTAGCAGATATAGTTGAAGAGAATTTACAGATTATGAATGAAACAGCACTTGCATTAAAAGATTTATCAATAGAGCTTGATGAAACTGTAAAAGAGTTAGGTGATAGTCCTAGTGATATCTTGTATAAAAGTCGTGCAAAAAATCTTGGGCCAGGAGAGGTAAAATGAGTAAAATTTTATTGTTAGTAATAACGCTTTTTTTCTTAGTTGGATGTTCATCAAAAGAGATAAAACCTTATGATATATATGCAATTAATGATACAACAAAAATAGAACAATCTTTACATATAGATAAAGTTTTAAAAATAGCAAAAATC
>CAZBPU010000160.1:0-3981 GCA_964493845.1 uncultured Sulfurospirillum sp. | reverse complement strand
TCAAATGCACAGCTTGCAGCAGAAGCTATAAAAGAGTTAAAAAAAGATGGTTTTGATATTGATTCAGTAGAGCTTTTAGCATGCGGAACAACAACACCAGATCAACTCCTCCCAAATCATGCTTTGATGGTACATGGAGAGACTGATTTGCCTCCTGTGGAAGTTGTAAGTATTGCTGGTATTTGTTTAAGTGGGCTTACGGCTCTAAAGTATGCATATACTTCCATAAAATCAGGTGAGATTGATAGTGCAGTTACTACTGGAAGTGAAAATATCTCTGCTTCTATGCGTGGTAGAAACTTTGAGCCTGAAGTAAAAGCAAAAGTAGATATGGTAAAAAGAAATAAAGAGCTTACTTTTGAGAAAGACTTTTTAAGATGGATGCTAAGCGATGGAGCAGGGGCTATTGGTGTGAGTAACAAACCAAATAAAGACTCTATATCACTTAAAATTCAGAAGATATTTGCTAGAAGTTATGCAAGTCAGATGGAGGCTTGTATGTACTCAGGTTGTGAAAAACTGAGCGATGGAACTACTAAGGGATATAGAGAGTATATGCCAGAAGAGTGGCTCACAAAATCTATATTTGCAGTAAAACAAGATGTAAAACTTTTAAACTCTCAGATAGTAGAGCAGACTGTAAAAAGACCTTTAACAGAGATGTTAGAAAACAAGATGTTCAATCCAGATGAGATAGATTGGTTTTTACCACATTATAGTTCTGAGTATTTTAAAGAGAGACTTTACGATGGTATGAAAGAGGTAAATTGTGATATACCTCAAGAAAAATGGTTTACAAATCTCTCTTCAAAAGGCAATACAGGCTCAGCTTCAATCTATGTCATACTTGAAGAGTTATTTAACTCAGATAAGTTAAAAAAGGGTGAAAAACTTTTATGTTATATCCCTGAAAGTGGACGTTTTTCAACTGCTTTTATGCTTTTAGAGGTTGTATAGTTGAGAAAAGAGAATGTTCCTCAAGACGAGAGTAGCACTTACGCAAAAATGAAAAAAACTATCTATGCAAAGGATAGTGATGGAAAGATGCAAGGCATTAGTTCAAGTGGTTGGGAAGTTGAAGAAACAGTAACAAGACAAGCTTTAGATGATATACAAGAGCATATAAAAGAGGCATTTTTAGAGGTTAAAGAGGGTAGAAAATCTACACTTTATTACTATATGTATGCTAAAAAAATGGATTTGCTTCTGCTTTCACAAGCTACTGGATTTTTTAAGTGGACTATCAAAAAAGATTTTAAGCCTAATCATTTTTTAAATATTAAACAAGATAGACTTGAAGTATATTGTGATGTTTTAGGGCTTGAAATTGATGAGATTAGGAGTTTGCCAAATGAGTGAGTTTAAACATACTCATCATGCTCACTGTGAGAGTGGGGTTATCTCATCTATGCTAACATATCATGGGTTTAAGATAAGTGAGCCTATGGTTTTTGGATTGTCCAATGCACTTAATTTTGCTTATATACCTTTTGTGAAGATTGGTGGTATGCCTTTGGTTGCGTATCGTTCTCTTCCCAAGTCTATCGTAAAAAATATAAAGAAAAATTTAAAAATACAGATGAAAATGGAGACATTTTCTTCACAAAAAAAAGGTGAAGATAGACTTGATGAGCTTTTGAGTGAAGGCAAGATAGTAGGTGCTCAAGGCTCTATGTATTGGCTTGAGTATGTTCCTGATGAGCTTAGTTTTCATTTTAATGCGCACAATTTTTTGATTTATGGCAAAGAAAAAGAGAACTATTTAGTAAGTGACCCTGTTTTTGCTGAAGCTGTAAAATGTTCTAAAAAATCACTGACAAAATCACGCTTTTCAAAAGGGGCTATGGCTCCAAAAGGGCTTTTATACTATCCTGAATCTATACCAAAAGAGATAGATTTAAAACCAATTATAATAAAAAATGTGAGAAAATTATCTAAAAATATGCTAAGTCCATTTGTCCCAATTGCTGGTATAAATGGTATAAAAAGATTAGCACGTGCTATTTTGAAACTTAAATTACGTGATAAAAAATATGCAAAACTTTTTTTAGGAAATATAGTCCGTATGCAAGAAGAGATAGGAACTGGTGGAGCAGGTTTTAGGTTCATGTATGCCTCATTTTTGCAAGAAGCGAGTGAACTTTTTGAAGATGATAAGGTTTTAAGTGAAGCTTCAAAACTTATGCTTGAAGTTGGTGATGAGTATAGAGAATTTGCTTTAGTTATTGCAAAATCAATAAAGTCAAAAAAAGATATAGATTTCAAAGTCATATCAGATATGCTTCTTGCTATTGCAAAAAATGAAACTAAAATATATAAAAAACTATTAGAATTTAAAGCATGATAAAAATATCAAGTGTAGTAAAAAAATATGACAACTTAAAAGCACTTGATGGACTTAGTTTAGAGATAAAAAAAGGTACTATATTTGGACTTTTGGGAGTAAATGGTGCTGGTAAAAGTACTCTATTATCTATCTTAAATGGCTTAAGTCCATTTGATAGTGGTGAGATAGAAATCTTTGGATTGGATTTGAAAAAAGATTTAAAGCAGATAAAAAGTATAAGCTCTATCGTTCCTCAAAACTTGGCTTTTTACGAGCAACTAACTGTAAAAGAGAACTTAGATTTTTTTAAAAATATACAAAATGGCTCAAAAGAGAGTTATGAAAAAGCTCTACATGTAAATGATTTAGAAGTGATTTTAAATCAAAAAGCTTCTACTCTTTCAGGTGGGCAAAAAAGACGATTAAATATCGCGATAGGACTTCTAAACAATCCACAAATCATCTATTTTGATGAGCCTACAGTTGGTATTGACCCTAAAAGTAGAAATGAGATACTAGAGTCAATAAAAGAGTATAAAAAACTAGGCATTACAGTGGTTTATACAAGTCACTATATGAATGAAGTAGAGATGTTATGTGATGAAGTGGCAATCATCTCTCATGGAAAGCTTGTAACACAAGAAAAAAACTTAAAAAACTTAGAAAAACACTTTTTAGATTTAACTAAGGAAAGCCATGTTTAGTGCTATGGTAAAAAAAGAGTTTTTATTGGTTTTGAGAGATAGACGTGCACTAGCAGTGCTTTTTTTGATGCCAGCTCTTTTTATACTTATAATATCAGTTTCTATGAGAGATGTATTTACGCAAAATAGTGTTAGTTTTGAAGTGATGATAGTTGATTTAGATAACTCTAAGATTACAAAAGAGATGATAAATGACATAAGTAAAAGCAGAAGTTTCAAAGTGGTAGATAAAGCAAATATAGTCATAACTATCCCACAAAAATACTCTGTAAGTAAAAAAAGATTACAAATAGAGATAAAAGACTCATTAAAGAGTGACGAGATAGAGCTTTTTAAAGCAAAACTTTTAAAAGATATAACAAATTTAAAACTAAAAATCATAAAAAATAGACTTGCAGAGTTTTCTGATGAAGCAGCTGCCGCGATAGATACTATAAGCTTAGAATCAAATGAACTTTTTGATGTGAAGTATAATGAAAAAAAAGAGATACCAAATTCAACTCAACAAAGTGTCCCATCGTGGATAGTGTTTGGTATGTTTTTTATGATAACTCCAATCTCAACAGTATTTATAAATGAGCGAAAACAGAACACACTTTCACGTCTAAGCTCTATGAATGTATCGGTATTTTCTATGGTTTTAGCCAAGATTGTTCCTTATCTGTTTATAGCACAAATACAAGCATTTTTGATGTTAGGTGTTGGTATGTTTATAGTACCACTTTTTGATACCCCAACTTTGAGTATAAATGGTTCAGTTTTAGCTTTTATATTTTTGAGTTTTGCAGTTAGTTTATGTGCTGTTGGTTTAGCTTCTTTGATAGCAACTATATCAAAAACAACCGAACAAGCTTCAACTACTGGGGGAATTTTGACTATTCTTTTGGGTGCTATTGGTGGAGTGATGGTGCCAAAGTTTATAATGCCAGATTTCATGCAGACCTTAGCTAA
>CAZBPU010000159.1:0-4017 GCA_964493845.1 uncultured Sulfurospirillum sp. | reverse complement strand
GAGTGGTAGATGCTAGTGTTGTACAAAGATTCAATATGTTTACAGCAGCACAAATCACAGGAAATCCAGCCTTTGGGTTTGCATCAAGTGATGCTATGGACGCGATACAAGAGATAAGTGATTCAGTTCTGCCAGAAGGTTATGCAACAGCTTGGGCAGGAACATCTTATCAGGAACAAAAACTAGCAAAAGAGGGGAATTACACTTCTATATATGCTGCACTTTTTGTATTTTTGATTCTTGCTGCACTTTATGAAAGCTGGAGTATCCCTATGGCAGTTATTTTTTCTATCCCTTTTGCTATATTTGGAGCTGCATTGGCAGTCTTTTTAAGACATTTGGAGGCAGATATATATTTTCAAGTAGGTATGATTACGCTCATAGGACTCTCAGCCAAAAATGCGATACTTATAGTAGAATTTGCTATGGATAAACTAAAAGAAGGAATGCCTCTTTTAGAAGCAACTATAGAAGCTGCAAAACTAAGGTTTCGCCCTATTGTTATGACTTCTTTAGCCTTCATAGTTGGAACTTTACCACTAGCTATCAGTAGTGGAGCAGGAAGTGCAAGTAGGCATATCTTAGGAACAACAGTTGTTGGTGGGATGGTAAGTGCTACGGTACTTGGCGTACTTTTTATACCTATGTTCTTTTATCTTGTGCTTGCTGTTAAGCAAAAATTTTCAAAGAAAAATTAGGACGGATATGTTAGATAAAATTAAACCAAAAAAGAAATACTTTGACTTTTGAGTGGGCATAATGCAAAGTTGGTTATATTTAATCTTAGCAATTATTTTTGAGGTTGCTGGTACTACCTTCATGAAACTATCTAATGGTTTTACGAAGTTAGTGCCATCTGTTATGATGTTTGTTTTTTATATTTTATCATTAGTTGTTCTTACTTACGCACTTAAAAAATTTGATGTAAGCGTAGCTTATGCGATATGGGCAGGAGTAGGAACAGCACTTATTACGATTGTTGGGTTTGTCTTTTTTAAAGAGCCTATTACGCTTATGAGAATAGGAAGTGTTTTATTTATCATTATTGGAGTGGTTGGACTTCATTTAAGTAGCAGTGTTTAAAATATGGATAGTTTTAAATATAAAAGACTAGGTCAACATAGCAAGGATAACAGATGAGAAAAGATTCGCAATACTATATACCCAGTATAAAAGTTTTACAAAGTGCTACGCTATTTAACGGTGTAGATGAAGTAGTGCTTGATGAGATATTGGGATATTTTTCACCCATGACTTTGCCCAAAAAAACTCTTATTTATTCATCACAAACCAAAATGTCATTTTTTATTATTATACAAGGCAGAGTAAAGATTTCTAAGATTAATCCTAGTAATGGCCGTGAGTATATTATCGCACTACTAGATAAAGGTGATGTTTTTGATGTTATTTCATTTCTTGATTTAAAAGAACATGAAGTCAATATTGAAACTATAGAAGAGGTTCAACTTTTGAAAACATCTATGCAAGTTGCACGGAATTGGTTAGATAAACATCCAGAGTTCAATAAAAACTTTTTACCATATATTGGGGAGAGTATGCGTTATCTAGAAAACAGTGGTTCAAACTTAGCACTATATGATACCATGAGTAGGTTAGCAAAGCTGATTCTAAATAATGTAAATATTCATAATAAACTTGAAGATGAGTTTTCTGTTAAACTCATAAATGATCTTTCACATGAAGCGATAGCATTTATGATAGGCTCTGTACGAAAAGTAGTAAACTTAAACATACAAGAGTTGAAAAAAGAAGGAATTATATCATCTTCTAGAGGAAAACTTTCTGTAAGCAATCTTGAAAAACTACTTGATAAATGTAAAAATATTGTATAAGTGCCTCTTAGGTAACAGATAAAAAACCACAAAGCATATATACTTTAACTATTGAATGGCTTTCATTCAAATACTAAAAAAAGGATATGTTATGTTAGAAACAATGAAGAAAGAGATATCTAAAGATATCCAAAAAGCAAATAAAACAGCCAAAATAACTGCTGATGAGGTAAAATCAGTTGTTGAAAATGCTGTTTTTAAAGCAACTCAAAATGTTAAAGATGGTGCTATGGAGATTAACTCTATTGCAAAAGAGGCTGTTATATCAGCAGTAGAGGAATTGAAAAAATCTGGACATGTAGAAAAAGCTCGTATTGATGCAGTGATGATTGGTCTTATCAATGGTATAGAAAAAAGTACAAAAGAATCCATAGATGCTATGGAAATGGAAATGCTTAAAACCAAGTTTTTACTAAAAGAGAAAAATGGAGAACTTTTAGCAAAACTTAAAGAGACACTTGATGGAGCAAAAGAGGCTGCAGTAGCTTTTACAGATGAGAGCAAAACACAGATAGAGGAAGCGGCAAATGAAGCTAAACTTAAAAGTGTACAAATGCTTGGATTGATGGAAAGTTCAATCAAACGAAGTGTTAAAACTGTAATTGATGAGGGAGATGATATTGAAGAAAAGATTTCTCATATCACACGAGAAGCTGTAAAAAATGCACTAGATAAAACACGATTAAATGCACTAAAAGTAAAAGAAGTTTCTAGTGCGGTTATCTTGTCATCTGTAGAAGCAGCACAAGAAGCAAAAAAAGATATTAAGAAAACTACAAAAGGTGCAATAGAAGGTGCTAAACAAGGTGTTATAGAAGCTATAAACATTGCAAAGATAAAACTTTCTGAAGCTAAAGAGAGTTCTATAGATTTTGTAGAAGAAGATATAAAGCAAACAGTTGAAGACCTTGAATCTCTTAATGATGCTTTTGTTGACGCATTAAGTAGTACAGCAAATAAAGTTGGTGATATCTCAAAAACAGTTATTGAAGAGAGTATCAAAGAGATGAAAAAAGATGCTTCGCAATTGAAAGATATTGCTTCAGATGCAGCTGAAGTTGCTATTGAGTATTTAAAAGAAAAAGGTACTGGCATAGTATATAGCACTAAAGAAAAAGCTTATGAAATTGCTCAAGCAACCAAAGAAGAGATAGTTGACTTATCTGATAAGATGGTAGAGATTGCAAAAGGTGCATATACTGGTATGGTAGATGGAGTAAAGAAAGCAATAAAAAAAGAAGAGGAGAAATAGAGATGAAAAAGATAATAGCAACAGCATTAGTGGCAGGAAGTTTGATGAGTATGTTTGGTGCATCTGCACTTTTAGCAAATGATACACAAACTATTGAGATAAAAGCAAAAGCAATAGTCTCTGATGCAAAAGTTAAAGCAGACAAGCTGGTTGAACAAGCAAAAGCAAAAGCTAGCATGATGATAGAAAAAGCTAAAGCAGATGCTGCAGCATTAAAAAAAGAATCAACACAAAGTATAAAAGAGACAACAGCAGAAACTAAATCTCTAGCAAACGAAGCTATGGATAAAGTAAAAGCAAAAGGTGATGAGTTGGTTGCAAAAACTAAAGCACTACCACAAGTCGTTAAGCAAGGAATAGCAGATAAGTATGTTTATACCAAAGAAGCTGTCAATAAATCGTATGAAAAAAGCAAAGATGCTATTAGCGACACAAGAATCCATGCTGCTATCAAATACGCATTTCTTATGAGTTCAGATATCCATTCTATGAAGATAGATGTCAATGTTAAAGATGGAGTTGTTGAGCTTTTTGGTAAAGTAAAAAGTGATTATGAAGCACAAAAAGCTATGCAAATTGCACTCTCAACTAAAGGTGTAATAGCAGTCAAGTCCTTTTTTGTTATTGAAGAATAATTACGATAAAATAAACATTTAAAAGGCCAAAAGTGGTTTTTCTACTTTTGGCCTTTTTAGTTTAATATTTTACGAAGTATAAAAAATACTAAATAATCTTAAAGGATATACGAAATGCTAAAAGGATTAAAAAATTATATCGCAATTATATTGGTTGCTGTGCTGGTTGGTATTTCTGCATATTTTATATATATTAAGATAAATGGAAAGGAGTTGCCAGAGGGTTTGGTGGCTAGTAGTGGTAGGATTGATGGGGATTTGATTTTAATCAATACAA
>CAZBPU010000158.1:0-4051 GCA_964493845.1 uncultured Sulfurospirillum sp. | reverse complement strand
AGAGTTCATAGCTCTAGTGGAACAACAGGTAAGCCTACAGTAGTAGGATATACTGAACACGATATGGATGTTTGGGCAGAAGTAATGGGAAGAGTTTTTACTATGGGTGGCCTTACATGTAAAGATATTTTACATAATGCTACTGGCTATGGTCTTTTTACTGGTGGACTCGGATTTCATGGAGCAGCAGAACGTATGAAGATAGCTGTAATCCCTAGCTCAACTGGCTTTACATCTCGCCAACTTTTACTTTTAAAAGATTTTGGGGCAACTGCTATTACTGGTACTCCATCTTTTGCACTTCATCTTGCAGAAAAAGCAAAAGCAGAAGGTTATGACATCAAAAAAGATTTCTCTTTAAAAGTAGGCTTTTTTGGAGCAGAACCCGCTAGTGATGGACTAAAAGATGAGATATCAAATATCTGGGGTATTGATTATCATGAAGTTTATGGACTCTCTGAAATCATAGGACCAGGTGTTGCTTCAAGCTGTAAACACTCTCACCTCCTTCATTTCAATGAAGACCATTTTTATCCTGAAATAATTGATCCAGAAACTGAAGAAGTTTTACCAGATGGAGAGAGAGGTGAGCTTGTTGTTACAACTTTAACAAAACAGGGTCTTCCTATCATCAGATATCGAACAGGTGACATAACCTCTATCACAAGAGTTCCTTGTCGTTGTGGCAGAACTTTGTGTCGTATCGAGAGTATTGTTGGTCGTAGTGATGATATGCTTGTAATAAATGGGGTAAATGTATTTCCTTCGCAAATAGAACATGTTTTAGCAAAGGTTGATGAAATTACGCTAAACTATCAGATAATAGCTGACAAAAAAGGTCATTTAGATAAACTTGAAATAGATGTAGAACTTAATGAAAATGTTATGAGTGATGATGTTGGTGATTTAACTAGATTACAAAAACAGATACAAGATGAGTTACTAAATGCGCTTTATATAAACGTAACAGTTAAACTTGTAGCTCCAAAATCTATAGTTCGTTCAAGTGGAAAAGCTGTCAGAGTGATAGATAAAAGAAAGTAAAGGTTTTCAATGGAATATAGATATATTGGTAAAAGTGGTTTAAGAGTAACTCCTATCTGTCTTGGCACAATGACTTTTGGTATAGCCGCAGATAAAAAAGAGTCTTTTAGAATCATGGACAAAGCTTACGATATGGGAATAAACTTTTTTGATACAGCTGAACTTTATCCTGTGCCTCCTTCAAAAGAGTATGCTGGACTTACAGAAGAAATAGTAGGAGAGTGGCTACAAACAAAACCAAGAGATTCTATAATAATCGCATCGAAAGTAGCAGGAGCAGCAAATGGATGGTTTGTTCCTCCTATAAGACATGGTCTTACAGCTATAGATAGATTTCACATCACAAAAGCCTTGGAAGACACCCTTAGAAGACTTAAGACTGACTATATAGATTTATATCAAGTACATTGGCCAGATATGAGTGTACCTATCGAAGAGAGTCTATATGTACTTGATGAGCTTGTCAAAGCAGGTAAAATAAGATATATAGGTACTTCAAACGATAGTGCTTATGGTTTAACAAAAGCAAATGAAGTATCAAAATTTAAAAACCTAAGTAGATTTCAGTCTATACAAAATAACTTCTCTATGCTAAACAGAAGATTTATGGATGAGTTGGCAACAGTTTGTCAAAAAGAAGATATTTCATTGTTACCATATTCTCCTTTAGCTGGTGGTGTTTTAACAGGCAAATATAATCAAAAAACTTATCCTCCAGATGCTAGATTTACAAAGTATATCAATGCTTCAAATCCTCGTTTAAAAGTACAAGCAGATAGATTTGTAAATAGTAGAACTCTCTCTTCTGTTGAAAAATACTTAGAAATTGCAAAAGAGTATGGAGTTAACTTAACTACTTTAGCAACTGCTTGGAGTATGCATTTTGATTTTATAGCTTCAACTATCATAGGAGCTAAAAGTGCAGACCAACTTGATGATACTTTAGCAGGACTAGACTATAAGATAGACTCAGAACTTATGCAAAAACTAGATGCTGTTCATAATAGTATCTTATATCCTATGGGATAATATGAGTATAAACGATAAATGTCCTTGTGGAAGTGGCATAAAGTATAAAAAATGCTGTAAACTATACCATGATGGGAAGATACCAAGTAATGCACTTATTCTCATGAAATCAAGATACAGTGCTTACGCTTTAAACAATGCAAAATATATACAAAAGACTTCACTAAATCAAGATGATTTAGAAAGTATACAAGAGTTCTCAAAAAAAACAAATTTTCAGAATTTAAAAATTATTGAGTTCATTGATGGCAATGAAAAGGCTTATGTAACTTTTAAAGCTACACTTTTTAGTTCAGATAAAGATACCTCTTTTATTGAAAAAAGTAAGTTTATTAAAGAAAACAATAGATGGTTTTATGTTGATGGAGAACTACTATAAAAATTATAATTTTTCTCATACTATGTGTACTATTTTGGTCTGCAAATTTTATAATAGGCAGATATATACATGAAGATATAGAGCCTGTTCAAT
The DNA here is from genome assembly GCA_964493845.1 of uncultured Sulfurospirillum sp. Taxonomy (GTDB): domain Bacteria; phylum Campylobacterota; class Campylobacteria; order Campylobacterales; family Sulfurospirillaceae; genus Sulfurospirillum_A. The sequence goes on along the minus strand of CAZBPU010000158.1, from coordinate 1,506 downwards.
TAGCATTTTTTAGATGGAGTGGTGCTGCTATAATAGTATTTCCAATACTTTTTAAAAACTTTTTTACAATAGTAAAATCTATAAAAAAGAATTTCATCATACTAAATGTATTAGCCATTTTGGGTATAAGTGCATTTAACACTATACTATACATAGGTCTAAACTATACAAAAGCTACAAATGCCCTACTTATAAACTCTTTTGTTCCTATAATTATCTTAATTTTATCTCTGTTTATCCTTAAAATAAAGATACAAATTATTCAATTTTTAGGTATATTACTTTCAACTTTTGGAGTTATATTTTTGATATTAAGGGGAGATTTTTCAACACTTCAAACACTAGATTTAAATCAAGGTGATATCATAGTACTAACCTCCTCTTTCACTTGGGCACTCTACTCTGTACTAGTCAAATTTAGACCAAAAGAGTTAAACGACTTTATATTTTTTACAACTATTGTATATATCGGGCTGTTTTGGTTAAGCATTATTTATATATTGATGGGGTATTCTTTTGAAAAAGATGTTTATCTTATAAAAAATCATTATGAAGTATTTATATATATAGCTCTATTTCCATCAGTAATTTCTTACTACTTATGGCATAAAGGTATACAAGAGATAGGAGCAAATAGAACAGGTCAATTTACACACTTGATGCCTATCTTTGGCTCAATACTAGCTTTTATATTTTTAGATGAAAAACTTAGTTTTTACCATATAATAGGAGCTATTTTTATAGGGTTTGGTATATATATCTCACTTTTTAGAAAGGCAAAACAATGACCAAATGGGATCAAAAAGCAAAAAACTACTCAAGATACAGCGAAGATAAAGAGAGATTTGAAAATCTTATTTTTGATGCTTTAAAAGCTATAAATATAGAGTTTGAGAACAAAACACTTCTTGATATTGGATGTGGCACTGGAGTGTATACTCTTCATCTTGCAAAAAAATGTTTGCATATAGATGCTATAGATTCTTCAAAAGAGATGTTATCACTACTAGATAAAGATGCAAATATGCTAGGTTTAACAAACATAGATACTATACATACAGATTGGAACTCCTTTACATGTAAAGATAAATACGACTATGCTTTTTGTACTATGTCACCTGCTATTCGTAAAGATGAAGACTTAGAAAAAATGACAAACTGTGCCAATACAAAGATATATCTTGGTTGGGCAGGTAAACGAGAAACACATATAATTGAGTCTCTATTTGAAGCTCATGGCTCTGTTTATACTCCACCAAATGGTGCATTGAAAGTTAAAAACTGGCTAAGTAAAAACAATAAATTTTTTAAAGTCATTCCATTTGATGAAGAAAAGATTAGAAAAAGAAAATTTGATGAAGCTGTTGAAAACTTTGAATGGCACTTAGAGGTAAGAGGTTTAAAACCTAATGCTAACAAGATAAAAACTATATTAGAAAATTTCCGTGACAAAGAAGATTTTATCACGGAAAAAACTATAAATCATTTTAATCTTATAGTTTGGTA
>CAZBPU010000157.1:0-4162 GCA_964493845.1 uncultured Sulfurospirillum sp. | reverse complement strand
AAAAAAGATTTACATATATATAGGTATAAAATGAAAAATTTAATCATAGTGGAGTCACCCACTAAAGTAAAAACAATCAAAACATTTTTAGGTAAAGACTACGCAGTTGTTGCTTCTAAAGGACATATTCGCGATTTGCCAAAGAGTAGTTTTGGTATAAAGATAGAAGATGGAAAGTTTATTCCAGAGTATAGAACTCCTAGGGATCATGCAAAAGTTGTCAAAGAGATAAAAGATTTAGCTAAAAAAGCAGATACTATATACATCGCGACGGATGAGGATCGTGAAGGAGAAGCTATAGGCTTCCATATCGCAACTGCTATTGGTAAAAAACCTGAGGAGCTTCCTCGTATAGTCTTTCATGAGATTACTAAAACAGCTATAAAACATGCACTTGACAATCCTCGTAAACTAGACTTTTCAAGTATAAATGCTCAACAAACAAGACGACTATTGGATAGGATAGTAGGGTATAAACTCTCCCCTCTTTTAGCTTCAAAAATACAAAAAGGTCTTAGCGCAGGACGTGTTCAAAGCTCAACTCTTAAGATAGTCGTAGATAGAGAAAAAGAGATACGCGCTTTTAAACCAGTAGAATTTTGGTCGCTAGATGCCATATTTGATAAAAATATAGAGTCAATATTGACAAAATTTGATGGAGAAAAAATAGAAAAGATGACAATCTCAAATGGTGATAGAGCCAAAGAGATACAAAAAAGACTCAAAAGTGAAGATTTTATCGTAGCTTCTATAGAGAAAAAAGAGAGAAAAAGTAGTCCTAGTCCATCTTTTATGACTTCTACTTTACAGCAAACTGCATCAAGTTCTCTTGGATTTTCTCCAAAGAAAACGATGATGGTTGCACAAACTCTTTATGAAGGTGTAAAAACACACCAAGGTACTCAAGGTGTTATCACTTATATGAGAACTGACTCACTAAACGTAGCAAAAGAAGCTATAGAAGGAGCAAGAGAACATATACTAAGTACTTATGGGAAAAAGTATCTACCAGAAAAACCAAAATATTATAAGTCTAAAGCAAAAGGAGCTCAAGAAGCACACGAAGCTATACGCCCTACTCTCATAGACTTTACTCCACAAATTGCAAAAGAGTTTTTAAAACCAGATGAATTAAAACTCTACTCTCTTATATACAACAGATTTTTAGCATCACAAATGAATAGTGCAAAGTTTGAATCACAAAGTATCATTTTTAAAAGTGAAAGCGGAGAGTTCAAGGCGAGTGGTAGAAAGCTACTTTTTGATGGTTTTTATAGAGCTTATGGAGTAAGTGATAAAGATAAACTTCTCCCTGATTTAGAGTTAAATCAAAAAATAGAGCTAAGTAAACTTGATGCAAATCAGCACTTTACAGAGCCTCCATCACGTTATAGTGAAGCTAGTTTGATTAAAAAGATAGAGAGTCTAGGCATCGGTCGTCCTTCAACTTATGCACCAACTATCTCTACACTTGTTGCAAGAACTTATATAACTATAGAGAAAAAACAACTTATTCCTAGTGAAAATGCTTTTACAGTAATAGACCTTTTAGAGAAACATTTTGCTGAGATAGTGGATAGCTCTTTTACATCTAACATGGAAGAGACTTTAGACCTCATTGCAGAAGACAAAGCTGACTGGCAAAAAGTACTCAACGATTTTTATGAGCCATTTATGAAAAAAATTGCAGATGGTAAAGAAAATATAAAAAGTCTTAAAGTAGTAGTTCCTACTGGTGAAGACTGTCCTGATTGTGGAAGTCCACTTGTAAAAAGAAAAGGACGCTTTGGAGAGTTTATCAGTTGTAGCACTTTTCCAAAATGTAAATACACTAAAAACTTAGGCAAAACAGTAAAAAAAGAGTTAGTAACACTTAGTGTAAAATGCCCTGAATGTGGTAGCCCTATAGTAGAAAGAGTATCAAGAAGAGGTAAATTTTATGGCTGTAGTGCATACCCTAAATGTAAATTTATCTCAAACCATGAGCCGATAGACGAAAAATGTACTGAGTGTGGTGGCATGATGACAAGGCGTGAGCTTAAAACTAAGATAGTAAAAGAGTGCCTAAAATGTAAGCATAAGATAGAAAATGATAAGTAAAACAGTATTTTTATGCTCTATTTGTAATGTCTCAAGTGGAAGTTGCAATGAAGACTGTAAATTTTGTACACAAAGTATAAAACACAATGCAGATATAGAAAGATACACTTACAAAGATAGCTCACAAATTTTAAAAGAGGCAAAAGCAGCAAGAGAACAAGGTGCCTCAGGCTTTTGTCTAGTTACATCTGGAAAAGGCATCAACAATACAAAGCTAAAGTTTATCTGTGAAGTAGCAACTCTTATAAGAGAAGAGATACCAGAGCTTAACATCATAGCTTGTAATGGTACGGCTAATTTAGAGCAACTAAAAGCTCTAAAAAATGCAGGTGTTACTTCATACAATCACAATCTTGAAACTGCTCGAGATTATTATGATACTATCTGTACCTCTCACTCTTGGCAAGAGAGATTTGAGACTTGCTTACATGTAAATGAAGCTGGATTAAATCTAGTTAGTGGTGGTATCTTTGGACTTGGTGAGAGCGATGAGCAAAGAGTTTCTTTTGTACAATCTCTAAAAAAACTAAATCCAAAAACTGTTCCTCTTAACTTTTTTATCCCAAATCCTGCTCTTCCTCTTAAAGCAAAACCTTTGAGTGTTGATGAAGCATTGAAACTCGTTAGATGGGTTAGAAAAGAGCTACCAGACGTAAAACTGATGGTTGCAGGTGGACGCGAGATAACATTTAAAAATAGACAAAGTGAGATTTTTGAAGCTGGTGCAAATGCTATTGTGATTGGTGACTATCTTACTACAAGTGGCGAGAAGATAAGTAAAGATAAACAGATGATAGAGTCACTTGGTCTCAAAATTGCAAAGAGTTATAAAGATACCTAATGGCAGAAATTTCAATCATCTTCTCAATCTCGGCGATACTATTTTTATCTCCTTTTTTGTCAAGATATCTAAAGATGCCTACTCCAGCTTTGGAAATCATACTTGGTATGTTTGCAGCATACTTTGGATTTATCTCTGATTTTTATCTTTTTGAGCTCATTGCTCATGTTGGATTTTTCTACCTAATGTTTATGGCAGGAACTGAAGTTGACCTAAAGATGTTCACTAAGATTGATAAAAGCCTATTAAAAAAAGGTGTTTTGTATCTTATATTTTTATATATTATCTCAACTATTTCTGTTGTCTATCTTGGTATGAGCAAGATTTTGATAATAATCATACCTACCCTATCAGTTGGGCTTATACTTGCTCTTTATAAAGACTATGGCAAAGATGCTCCATGGCTTAACCTCTCCATGATTGTTGGAAGTATGGGTGAGCTTGTTAGTATATCTTTGCTTACATTTACTGGTGCTGCTTTAGAGTTTGGTATAGGTATGGAGCTATATAAATCTGTAGCTTATCTTGTTTTACTTGTTGGTGGAATTGTTGTTATATTTAAGCTTCTTCACGTTCTTTTTTGGTGGTATCCTGAAATCAAAGTATACCTTATGCCTCATTCAGATAAAGAAGAACAAGACCTACGTCTCTCAATGGGTCTTTTTTCTCTGATGATAGGTCTTATGATATGGCTTCAACTAGAGATTGCTTTTGGAGCATTTATAGCTGGTATATTTATAGCAACATTTTTTGAACATAAAGAGGATTTACCTCATAAAATTTCATCATTTGGATTTGGTTTTTTAGTTCCTATATTTTTTATATATATCGGATCAACATTTAACTTACTTACACTTGGAGTAGATGGAGTTATCTCAACTGCTCTATCTATCGTAGCTTTGATGATATTTGCTCGTGCATTTTCTTCTTTAATATTTATACAGTATCTTGGGAAAGTAGATATATTTAGATTTGCACTATCACAGTCTATGCCTCTTACTCTTACTATAGCAATAGCTACTATTGCTTACAATTCACACAATATAGGAAATCATCTCTACTCTGCTCTTATCCTAGCATCTTTAATAGAAGTCATAATCGGAATGGTAGGCATAAAAATCATAACTTTTTTTCAATATAAATTTAATCTTAAATCTTAGTTTGCAAAATATCTATTTAAGCTAAAACGAAAGAATTAATTTTTTATATCTGATATTTTTA
>CAZBPU010000156.1:0-4184 GCA_964493845.1 uncultured Sulfurospirillum sp. | reverse complement strand
AATTTCAAGCTATGTTTGAAGAGTACAATACAGAGTTGCCTTTTCCTACACTTTTACTTCTTTGGATTGAAAATGCTATAACTAACTATGGTCCATTTGTTATAGTTGGTATGATATTGATTAGTTTTGGATTATCTATGCTTTACAAAAAGAGTGAAAAATTTAGACTTGGCTTCGATAGATATATGCTTAAAATTTACATAGTAGGACAAGTTATATATCTTTCAATGATAGGAAGATTTATTTTTGTATTTGATAGACTATCAACCTCTGGTGTCCCTATTATAGATTCACTAAAAACATCTATTGGTATTGTAGAAAATGAGTTTTTAAAAGTTGAGTTAAACAAAATAATAGAAGCTATAGAAGAGGGAAGAAGTTTAAAAGATGGTTTTGAAGATACTAAACAGTTTGAAAGTATGATACTACAAATGATAAGTGCAGGAGAGAGTAGTGGTTCACTTAGTGCTATGCTTGATAAAATTTCAGATATATATAGAAAAAAGTATGCCTACTTAGTTGACAATGTAGCAACTATGATAGAGCCTCTTCTTATCGCTGCAATTGCTGGTTTTGTATTGTTACTTGCTCTTGGTATCTTTTTACCTATGTGGTCGATTGCTGAAGCTGTGGGGGGTGTTTAATGGATATGGAAACAGGAACTATAGCTGTTGCAATTGTAAGCACTATTGTGCTTGGTATTATATTTTGGATAATTCAGAAGATAACTAGTATTTAGTTGCAAGTAAGAGTTATATTGTTATAGTTTGTAGCAGTTGTTCCATTTATATCTATCAAGAAGAAATCTCCTGAAAATACATCTTTACCATTATATGTACATGTACGACTTGGATTTATAAAAGAAACGTACATCCACAGGTCATTTTTATCAGGTTTATTTGGTATATCATTATTGTAGCCAGATTCATTTGTAAAATTTATTCCATTTTGTGGATTAGAAGCTGGTCCTGTAAAGATAGTTGCATTATAATCTGCATTGTTTATATCAACTTGTTTTGTAAACTTGCTGTTTTTACCTTTTATAATAGCTCCAAATATATCCCCATTAAGAGATAAATCACTTGGATAGCCTTGTGAGTTTAGTGAATTTATAGAGTTTTTTTGATGATTTCCCCATGAAAAATCACCTTCATTTATACTCCACTCTCCATTAGCACTCTCTATTGCAGTAGATACTGCTGAGATAGTAGCTATCTCAGCAGATTTTTTTGCACCATCAGTTACACCTGATAGTTTAGGTATAGCAACCGAAGCTAGTATACCTATAATAACAATTACAAAGATAAGTTCCACCATTGTAAATGCAGATTTATTCAATATTTATACTTTATAAATTATCTGTATAGAATCGATAATTACCATCACTATCTCTAGGATCTAAATATTGAACCCATGTATAGTTTATAGTTCCTGTACCATTAACATCTACCAATGTTATACTACCAGGATCTATGGTAGTTCTATTTATACCTACACCACCAATTGTTCTATCTATTATAGTTAATTCTGTACCAGATGGATTAAATACCCAGAAATCATTTTTATCAGGTTGTCCTTCTATGTCTTCTCCTGGAGCATCTCTATTATAATTGATACCAATACTTGGATCTGAGGCAGTGCCTGTTATGATTACGGGGTTATTATAAATACCTGGACAACCATTATCATATCCCCATATATTACCATCATCACACATAGAGAAAAAACCTTGTATTTTGAGTCCTTTTGTTTTTTTGGCAATTTTTGCTAATACATTATTTGCATCATTAACTTTTTTATATATTAATCCAAGAGAAGAATTGTCAGTAACACCTGTACCATTTGCATCTGCATCACTTAGGTTGTACCAATTTACATCAGTATTTGAAAAATCATCATATTGAAATTCTCTTGCGGCTGTTATAGCTCCATCTAAGCTATTCATAGCAGAAATTTCAGTATTTATTTTTGCTTTATCTCTAACTCCACCAAATTTAGGTAAAGCAACAGCAGCCAATATACCTATAATAACAATAACAAAGATTAACTCTACCATTGTAAAACCATTTCTTTTCATAACAATCCTTTTGTCTTATTTTTGTGACATTATATCACTATTTAACCTAAAAGCAAATATAATTCCACTATAATTTCGCTAAAAATAGGGAATTAATGCCATTAAGTAGACTAAATAAAGAACAACTTGAAGCTGCAACAACAGAAGCTGGCTCAAATCTTATCATTGCTAGTGCAGGGACAGGAAAAACTTCTACAATTGTTGCTCGTATTGCATATCTTCTAAAAGAACAAGATGTAAAGCCAGAGCATATACTTCTTCTTACATTTACAAACAAAGCAGCAGCAGAGATGCTTGAGCGTGTGGCATACTTTTTTGATAAAGATACAGTATCTAAAATAGAGTCTGGTACTTTTCATGCTGTAAGCTATAGGCTTTTAAAAAAACTTGGAAAAAAGATAAGTCTAAAACAACCAAAAGATTTGAAAATACTTCTAAAAACTATACATGCAAAACGTAGATTTGACCATATTGATTCTCCTGTTTCGGCTTATCAGTCTTCATACTTATATGATCTTTTTTCACTTTATCAAAACTCTACTATAGATTTAAGTTTTTCTGATTGGCTCCAAAATGAGGATAGTGAGCATGGTGTTTATTATGATATTTATGAAGATATTTTTGAAGAGTTTAAAGAGTTAAAGCGTGAGTATGGTTATGTTGATTTTAATGACTTGTTAATCATGATGAGAGAGGAGCTTCAAAAAGATGATACTATAAAGTTTAGTGAAGTTTTAGTGGATGAGTACCAAGATACGAATACACTTCAAGGCTCACTTATAGATGCTTTTGATAAACGATCTCTATTTTGTGTAGGAGATTATGATCAGAGTATTTATGCTTTCAATGGGGCAAATATAGAGATAATAGGTTCTTTTGGTGACAGATACAAAGGTGCAAATATTTTTAAATTAAATAAAAATTATCGCTCAACTTCAAAGATACTTTCACTTGCAAATAGGGTAATAGAGCATAATCCAAGACTATATGATAAAAAATTAGAAGTTACAAGAGTAGGAGAGTGTGAATCTCCTAAACTTTTGATTTATAATGAACTTTTTACTCAATACCAAGCGATATCATCTGCTATAAAACTTTCAAATACTTCTCATGATGATGTTGCAGTTATTTTTAGAAATAACTCTAGTGCAGATGGCATAGAGGCAACTTTAAGGGAACAAGGGATTAAATGTAGGAGAAAAGGGGGTATTGGTTTTTTTGATTCTCGTGAAGTAAAAGCTATGATAGATCTCATAAGTGTTGTTGTTAACTCAAAAGATATGATGGCTTTTATACACATATTTGAGTATGCAAAAGGAGTTGGTTCAGCTCTTTCAAGAGAACTATTTGAGGCACTTTTTAAACTAGGAGATGGAGATATTTATCAAGGATTTTTTCACCCAAAAGATATATCAAACCCTTTTAAGACAAGGACAAAAAACTATCAGCTTGGGTTATTTGATGAGTGCCATGAGTTTGGTAGTGTAAGTCGTTTTTCAAAAGAGAGTTTTGATGAAGCTTTTATGTCAAATCCAATTTTAAAACATGCTAGGCTTAGTGTAGATGGAGCAAAGTTTATCTATAAGTTTTACATGTATATGAAAAATAGTACTCGCATAAAAAATCCAAAAACATTGGTAAATCATATTATGAGTTCAGAAATTTTTAGTCAAATTGCTGATTCTTTATCTACTCAAAGAGCTACGAGAAAAGATGGTAGTGTAGATGAAAATGCTAAAAAAGAGGCAAGAGGGCGTATTTTTAGAAAAGGGCATCTTTTAAAAGACTTAGCAGGAGGATATAGCTCAAGTGAGAGATTTTTAAATGCGCTTACTTTAGGAAGTAATGAGATGAGTGAAGGAGAAGGTGTAAATCTTTTGAGTGTCCATGCTAGTAAAGGGTTAGAATTTAGTGAAGTTTATGTTATTGATTTGATGGATGGAAGATTTCCAAATAGAAAACTTATGAGTAAAGGTGGTTCTTTAGAAGAGGAGAGAAGACTCTTTTACGTTGCAGTAACTAGAGCAAAAGATAGGTTGGCTCTTTCGTATGCAAAATATGATAAAATCAAGAAGATAGAGTATATACACTCACCATTTTTAAAAGA
>CAZBPU010000155.1:0-4205 GCA_964493845.1 uncultured Sulfurospirillum sp. | reverse complement strand
GTCTCTTTTTGAGAAATCATTATCAATGACAATAGGGCATATTCACTTGCTTTTGTTAGTAGCATACACAATCCTTTTAAATAAGAGTAAAATTGTACTAAATATAAACTTGTTTTTCCTTTATAAATAGAAGTTATATACTAAATATATAGTTTAAAGATAGTTTTTGTTTGTTTAGATATAATTCATCTCCCCTTTTTAGGGAGATTATACCAATTTGGAGGTCATTATGGCTTTGGATTCGGCGAAAAAATTAGAAATCGCAAAAGAATTTGGTGCAAGTGAAACTGATACAGGGTCACCTGCTGTGCAAATCGCACTTTTAACTTTTAGAATAAGAGAGTTAACTGAGCATTTGAAAATTAACAAAAAAGATCACTCTTCTAGACTAGGTCTACTTAAACTTGTTAGCCAAAGAAAAAGATTGATGAAATATCTTAAGAGAAAAGATTATGCTAAGCATAATGAAATAGCTGTAAAGCTTTCTATAAGAGTAAAGTAATAAATCAACAAAATTGACAAAGGATTAATTTCCTTTGTCACTCATATCCTCCACAAAAATTTCAAAAAATTAATTTCATACGAAAAACCGTACAAAGAGATACTTATATGTTTCATAATAGTAAAAAAGTGTATAAAAAAACAAAAAAAATGTTTAAATGAGTAGCAAAATGATTTATTTTTGGTATAATCAAGGATGTTTTACTTATATTTAGGTGTAATTAAAACAATATTGGCTAAACTCTTTTTTATGAAGACAAAAGATATATTCAATCTGCTTCACAATGCAGTAGAATCAAAATTTCTTGGTAAAAAGATTAGTCAACGTGAAATGGCAAATAAATTGGATGTTTCTATGCGAACATATCAAGATTGGAAGCTAGGTAACTCTCAGCCACAATCAGCGATTGCTATTTTTAAAATGTTAACTGAGCTAGATGATGAAGATGTTTTACATGTAGTAAAACGAATTAGACGTGGTTTAAAGGAGAACTAGTGAACGCAACTATTACAAAAAGTGAAAGAGAAGCATTAGAAGAGTTATTTGCGACCATTCAAGAGAGACGTAATTTCTTATTAAGACTACAAAATTCAAGAAAAGAGATGATTCGTATCTTCAAAATACTATTTACAAAACAAAAATTATTTAAATAACAATAAAATTTTAAATAAATACATTTCTACAAAATCCCATAAATTTCCTATTATTGAGCTTATTTTACTTAAAATATTTCTTTAAAATCAAAGTTGAGCTTATTACACTAAACTTTATACTTGACAAGAGTACACTCAATGTAGTATAATGTCATCAGCAATTAAATACAAAGAGTGCTAATTTAACTAATCTTGCCTTTTGGCAAGGCTTTTAGTTAAAAGGAGATAGTTAAGTGACTAAGAGAGATTTGATTTTAGAAGCTATCATACAAGAGTATTTGAGTTCAGGAGAGCCTATTGGTTCAAGTGAGCTTCAAAAGTGTATGGATATAGAAATATCGCCTTCTACTATACGAATCTATCTTAACAGACTTTCACAAGAAGGTGCTTTAGTTCAATTGCATGTTAGTAGTGGAAGAGTACCAACCAATGATGCTCTTGTTCAGTATTGGATGGAAAAACTAAATCCTTTAATGCCTTTAGAGATACAAAACATAGATAAGCTTCAAAGCTCAGTTGATGAGTATGGGCTTTTTTGTGTTGCTCAGAAAAACTCTAAAGAGTATTTGAAAGAGATAATCGAAGTAAGCGATAGATTTTTGATACTTACTTTTGATACAAAAGAGGTAGTTTTAAAATACACTGAACAAGTTTATAGATTTTTATTAAATCTGATTGGTTCTGAGATGAGAGAGCTAAAAGGTATCTCTGCTCAGGTTGGCTTGTACGAGTTGTATGATAAGTTACATCAGATATTGAGTTCTGAGCCACTTTTAAGTGTTGGAGAAAACCAGCTTTATGAGATTGCAAAAGAGCAAAGGGATAGAAGTTTTATAGAACAACTTCTAAACTATGAGTTCTCTTTTGGTCTTAAAGAAGGTGTTTACTTTGACGGTTTTGTACCAAGTGGTTGTTTGGCTGTTAAACAACTAGCTACTATAGAAGATGAAGATGCTAGTCTGTTTTACTTTGGTGAAGTAGGTAGTGATTTTGAAAGTTTTTTAAGGGGAGTTATATATGAGTAAAAAAGAAGAAAAAAAAGAAGAGATTCAAGAAGAGATTCAAGAAGAAATTCCTTGTGAAGAACAAGAAGCTGTAAAAGAAGAAGTTGATGAAGTAGCAACATTAAAAGAAAAAGTTGCTGAACTTGAAGATCAATATTTACGAGCAAATGCTGAGTTTGAAAACATGAAAAAAAGACTTGAAAAAGAGAAGATAAGTGCTGTTGCTTATGCAAATGAGCTATTCGCTCGTGATATGTTAGCTATCATCGATGCTCTTGATTCAGCATCTCTTTTACAAGAGAGTGAAGATATAAAATCTGAAGAGCTTTTTGAAAAAGTAAAAGAAGGAATTGATTTAACAGTAGATCAATTTAAAAAATCTTTTGAAAAACATGGAATTGAGCTTGTTGATACTGATGGAGAGTTTGATCCAAATTTTCATAATGCAGTAATGCAGGTGGATAGTGAAGAGAAGAAAAGTGGAGAAATATTACAAGTATTTCAAAAGGGATACAAGATAAAAGATAGAGTACTTAGACCAGCGATGGTTAGTATAGTAAAGTAAAAAAATCTAAATACGACCGTAAGGCTCTCACAGAGAGTGCAAGTACAAGGTGTTTTAGTGCAATGAATTTAGCTCGGACTTGTTCGAGTTAAAGAAAACAATAATAGAAAATAAATTCTTGCCAAAGGCAAAGCTTTAGTGCAATGAATTTAGCTCGGACTTGTTCGAGTTAAAGAAAACAATAAAATAAAAAAGGATAAAAAATGGGAAAAGTAATAGGAATAGATTTAGGAACAACAAACTCTTGTGTAGCAGTATACGAGAGAGGAGAAAGTAAAGTTATAGCAAATAAAGAGGGAAGAAATACAACTCCTTCTATAGTGGCTTTTACAGATAAGGATGAAGTTTTAGTTGGTGAGACTGCAAAACGTCAAGCAGTAACAAACCCAAAAAGAACAATTTATTCAATTAAGAGAATTATGGGTCTTATGAGTAATGAAGAGACAACTAAAGAGGCTAAAAAGAGACTTCCTTATGAAATAGTTGATAGAAATGGTGCTTGTGCTATTGATATTGAGGGAAAAGTTTATACTCCTCAAGAGATAAGTGCAAAAGTTCTTATGAAGTTAAAAGAAGATGCAGAAGCATTTTTAGGTGAAGAGGTAACTGATGCAGTTATTACAGTTCCTGCATACTTCAATGATAGCCAAAGAAAAGCGACTAAAGAGGCTGGTGTAATTGCTGGACTAAATGTACTAAGAATTATAAATGAGCCAACTTCAGCAGCACTTTCTTATGGACTTGATAAAAAAGATGCTGAAAAAATCGTAGTTTATGACCTTGGTGGTGGTACATTTGACGTTACAGTTTTAGAAACTGGAGATAATGTTGTTGAAGTTTTAGCAACTGGTGGTAATGCGTTCTTAGGTGGAGATGATTTTGATAACCGTCTTATCGATTGGTTAGCAGAAGAGTTCAAAAAAGATAACTCAATAGACCTTAAAAATGATGTTATGGCACTTCAAAGACTAAAAGAAGCAGCAGAAAATGCTAAAAAAGAGCTTTCAGCAGCAACTGAAACTGAAGTAAACTTACCATTTATTACAGCAGATGCAACAGGACCTAAGCACTTAGTTAAGAAACTAACTCGTGCTAAGTTTGAAGCTATGATTGAAGATTTGGTTGATGAAACTATTAAAAAAATCGCAGAAGTTGTAAAAGATAGTGATTTAAGTAAAGATGAAATCAAAGAGATTATTATGGTTGGTGGTAGTACAAGAATTCCACTAGTTCAAGAGAAAATCAAAGCATTTTTTGGAAAAGAACTAAATAAATCAGTAAATCCTGATGAAGTAGTTGCAATTGGAGCTGCGATTCAAGGTGCTGTAATCAAAGGTGATGTTAAAGATGTTCTTCTTCTTGATGTTACACCTTTAAGTCTTGGAATTGAAACTCTTGGTGGAGTTATGACTAAGCTTATAGAAAAGGGAACAACTATCCCAGTTAAGAAAACTCAAATTTTCTCAACTGCGGAAGATAAT
>CAZBPU010000154.1:0-4265 GCA_964493845.1 uncultured Sulfurospirillum sp. | reverse complement strand
TTAGCCTTGATGGTGGAAAATTTGCTGTTTCTGATGTAAATGATTTGTATAGAAGAGTTATAAACAGAAACTCAAGACTTAAAAGATTGATGGAACTAGATGCTCCTCAGATTATTATTCGTAATGAGATGAGAATGCTTCAAGAGGCTGTTGATGCACTATTTGACAATGGTCGTAGAGCAAATGCAGTTAAGGGAGCTAACAAGCGTCCTTTGAAATCATTGAGTGAAATAATTAAAGGTAAGCAGGGACGTTTTCGTCAAAACCTTCTTGGAAAGCGTGTTGACTTTAGTGGGCGTTCTGTTATTGTTGTTGGACCAAACTTGAAGATGGACCAGTGTGGATTGCCTAAGATTATGGCACTTGAACTTTTTAAGCCACATTTGTTAGCTCGTCTTGAAGAAAAAGGTTATGCAACTACAATTAAACAAGCAAAAAAATTGATTGATGATAAGACAAATGAAGTATGGGAGTGTTTAGCGGAAGTAGTTAAGGATCATCCTGTTATGCTAAACCGTGCGCCAACACTTCATAAACTTTCTATTCAAGCATTTCATCCAGTTCTTATTGATGGTAAAGCAATCCGCCTCCACCCACTAGTATGTTCTGCATTTAATGCAGACTTCGATGGTGATCAGATGGCTGTTCACGTACCTTTAAGCCATGAAGCGATAGCTGAATGTAAAGTTTTAATGTTAAGTTCTATGAATATCCTTCTTCCTGCAAGTGGTAAAGCGATTACAGTTCCTACACAAGATATGGTACTTGGTCTTTACTATCTTTCATTAGAAAAAGTTGGAGCTAAGGGATCAAATAAGATATTTGCTAATGTTGATGAAGTTGTAATTGCTATGGATGCAGGTTTTCTTGATGCTCATGCAAAGATAAAAACTGTAATAGACGGTAGAACACTATTTACAACAGCTGGTAGATTGATACTTCATTCTATACTTCCTGATTTTGTTCCTGAAGAGCTTTGGAATATAGTAATGAAGAAGAAAAATATAGGTGTTTTAGTCGATTATGTATTTAAAGAGGGTGGACTTTCTATTACTGCTGAATTCTTAGACCATTTAAAAGATTTAGGTTTTAAATATGCAACAAGTGCTGGTATATCAGTATCTATAGACGATATAAAAGTACCTGAAACAAAAGTAGCAAAAATTGCAGAAGCTAAGAAAAAAGTTCGTGAAATTCAGAAACAGTATAGTTCAGGTCTTTTAACAGAACAAGAGAGATACAATAAGATTATTGATATCTGGACAGACACTAACAATGATGTTGCATCAGAGATGATGAAACTTACAGAGACTGATAAAGATGGTTTTAACTCTATTTATATGATGGCAGATTCTGGAGCTCGTGGTAGTGCTGCACAAATTCGTCAGCTTGCCGGTATGCGTGGTCTTATGGCTAAACCTGATGGCTCTATTATTGAGACTCCAATTATCTCTAACTTCCGTGAAGGACTAAATGTTCTTGAGTATTTTATCTCAACTCACGGTGCTAGAAAAGGTCTTGCGGATACTGCACTTAAAACAGCGAATGCTGGTTATTTGACAAGAAAACTGATAGATGTAGCACAAAATGTTAAAGTTACTATGGAAGATTGTGGTACTCATGAAGGTGTTGAAATTAGTGAAATTGTTCATAGTGGAGACTTAATTGAGTCACTTGATGAGAGAGCTCATGGTAGAGTTTTAGCAGAAGATGTTATAGACTCTATTACTAATGAAGTTCTTTTTACAGAGGGTACTTTAATAGACGATGAAAAAGCTTTAGCTTTAAAAGAAGCAGAGATAAAATCAGTAACTATTAGAACACCTATTACATGTAAAGCAAAAAAAGGTGTATGTGCTAAGTGTTATGGTATCAATCTTGGAGAAGGTAAACTTGTTCGACCAGGAGAAGCAGTAGGTATTATATCTGCTCAATCAATTGGTGAGCCTGGTACTCAGTTGACACTAAGAACATTCCACGTTGGTGGAACTGCATCTACTGCTGCTCAAGATAGACAAGTTATAGCACAAAAAGAGGGTTTTATTAGATATTATAATGTTAAAACTTATCAAACAAAAGATGGTAAATCTATAGTATCTAACCGTAGAAATGCTGCTATTCTTTTAGTTGAACCTAAAATAAAAACTACATTTGCTGGTGTTATAGATATAGATCATGCTCATGAAGAGACTATTATAACTGTTAAAAGTAAAGATGATAGTGTTAAGTACAGCTTTAGAAAAGGTAATTTAGCAAAACCAAATGAACTTGCTGGTGTAAGTGGAAAAGTAGAAGGTAAATTTTATATTCCTTACAAAAGTGGTGATATGGTAGAAGCTAATGAGAGTATTGTAGAAGTTATTAAAGATAGCTGGAATATACCAAATCGTGTACCATATGCTAGTGAACTTAGAGCTAAAAATGGAGATCCTGTAGTACAAAAGATTAAAGCTGGTGCTAAAGGAACAATCAAGTATTATAAATTGATTGGTGATCATTTAGAACGTTTTAAAGAGATTAAAAAAGGTGATATGGTTCAAGAAAAAGGTCTTTTTGCAGTAATCGCTGATAAAGAAGATAGAGAGGCAATTCGTTATTATATTCCAAGAAATTCTGTAGTAGAAACTTGTGATAATAGTGAAGTTGAAGCATCAACCATAGTTTCAAAACCAAGCTCAAATGAGCAGATGGTAGTAGCTGAATGGGATCCATATTCCACTCCTGTTATTGCTGAAGTTGGTGGTGTTGTTAATTTTGAAGATATTGAGCCTGGTTATACAGCATCAGAGCAGTTTGATGAAATTACTGGTGAAAGTAAGCTTGTTATAAATGAATATTTACCAAGTGGAACAAAGCCTACTATTGTTATAGCAACTCAAAATGGTGAAATTATCAAGTATTCATTGGAGCCAAAGACAGCTATATTTGTTAAAGATGGACAAAGTATTAGTCTTGCAGATATTATTGGTCGTACTCCTAAAGCTGCAACAAGATCAAGTGATATTACTGGAGGTCTTCCAAGAGTTAGTGAACTTTTTGAAGCAAGACGTCCTAAAAATGCAACTGTTATTGCAGAAATTGATGGAACGATTAGATTTGGAAAGCCACTTCGTTCTAAAGAGAGAATTATAATAGATGCAGAAGATGGAACAAGTGCAGAGTATCTTGTAAATAAAAATATACCAATTCACGTAAATGCAGGGGAGTTTGTTCATGCAGGTGAACATCTTACAGAGGGAATTGTTTCAAGTCATGATATATTAAGAATTATGGGTGAAAAAGAACTTCACAGATATATAATCAGTGAGATTCAGCAAGTATATCGTTCTCAAGGTGTTGCAATTAGTGATAAGCATATTGAAGTTATTGTATCTCAAATGTTACGTCAAGTTAAAATTGTAGATAGTGGAGATACTAAATTTATTGTTGGAGATTTAATTAGTAGACGTAAATTTAGAGAAGCTAATGAGAAGACAATGAAAATGGGTGGTGAACCAGCAATAGCTGAGCCAACTCTACTTGGTGTAACTCGTGCGGCAATTGGTAGTGATAGTATTATTTCTGCTGCATCATTTCAAGAGACTACAAAAGTTTTAACTGAAGCTA
The DNA here is from genome assembly GCA_964493845.1 of uncultured Sulfurospirillum sp. Lineage (GTDB taxonomy): Bacteria > Campylobacterota > Campylobacteria > Campylobacterales > Sulfurospirillaceae > Sulfurospirillum_A. The sequence continues at coordinate 659 of CAZBPU010000154.1, read as the reverse complement.
GTATTGCTGGAAAGATGGATATGCTTGAAGATCTGAAAGAAAATGTTATCTTAGGACGTATGATTCCTGTTGGAACTGGTCTTTATCAGAAAAAAGAGATGATATTAAAGCTAGAAGGTAGTGAAGGTTAAGCTAAGGTATATCCTTAGCTTAATCTTATATTAAGTAAAATTTAAGTAAAATATCGGTTCTCTGAAAAGTATCTTAATACTAAGGTGCATTTTAGAGGACCGTATTGAACGGTAAAAGAGGGAAAGTCTCGTCATTGGCGAAGCTTTAATGAGAGGAATTGAGTTTGGATTTTATTCAAGTTCAAGGAGAAAATAAATAACAAGGAAGAATCGTGCCAACTATCAACCAATTGGTAAGAAAAAACAGAAAAAAGGTGATTAAAAAATCAAAATCACCAGCACTTGATAAGTGTCCTCAAAGAAGAGGTGTTTGTACAAGAGTTTATACAACGACTCCAAAGAAACCTAACTCAGCTTTAAGAAAAGTTGCAAAAGTTAGATTAACAAGTGGATTTGAAGTAATCAGTTATATCGGTGGTGAAGGTCACAATCTACAAGAGCACTCAATTGTTCTAGTTCGTGGCGGTAGAATTAAAGATTTACCTGGTGTTAAGTATCACATCGTTCGTGGTGCACTTGATACTGCTG
>CAZBPU010000153.1:0-4271 GCA_964493845.1 uncultured Sulfurospirillum sp. | reverse complement strand
TATCCTGATTTTGTAAATCCTTATGCTACTTATATGAGTGGGATATTTTTTCTTCTTGATGGTGATTATGTAAAGGCAAGAGATTTGTTAAAAGAGTCTTTATCAATGCAACCTAAAAATCAACAAATACAAGCGGATTTTGAATTAGCTGATAGTTTGAGTGGATATGGTAAAAAAGAGAAAAATTATGCTTGGATTATTTATGAAAATGGTCAAAGTATGGCAAAAAGAGAAGAGAGGATAAATATACCTCTTTTTATATTTACAAATAGAGTTTATTATGCAGGATTGGCTCTTCCTAAGTTATATTCAAGAGCTAGTTCATATCAGTATATACAAATAGGAAATCAAAAAAGTGAGATGATTGCCAATATGGACAATGTTATAAAAACAGAATTTAAAAAACGTTTTTCTCAAATAGCATTAGAAGCAACACTTAATTTGATTGTTAAAACATATACACAATATGAGTTAAATAGAAGTGGTGCACTTGGTGGAGTTGTAGGTATGCTATATCAAGCTATGACAAACAGAGCAGATATAAGAAGTTGGACTGCACTTCCTAAAAACTTTCAAAGTTTAAGAGTAGAGTTAAATCAAAATCCTGTTATAATAAAGGATGATAGAGGCAAAATCTTATCGACTATACAAGTAGATAACAGCACAGATGTACTTATTTATATCAAATCTTCATTAAAAGGTGATATAAGAGTGCATAAAATAATAAAAGGAAAAAAATGAAAACAGTATTAGCAAGTTTATTGATAGTATCAACGCTTATTTTTACAGGGTGTGCAACAAAACCACAGTATGTGCAAAGTGCAGATAAACCTATAACTATGGGATTAGATAGAAGAGATTTTGAAAAAGCAGCAAAAGCAGCTATAAAAGATCTTCTTGAAAGTGGAGTTATGAATAAAAATGGTGGTGGTAGATATGTTGTAGCGATGGGTAGAGTTGTTAATGATACAACACAAAGAATAGATACGGCTATGTTAACAAAAAAGATAAGAATAGCGCTGTTAAAATCAGGAAAAGCTATTATGACTACTGCTGTAGCAGCTGGTGGTCCTGAAGATGAGATGACAAAAGAGGTTAGAAGATTAAGAGCAGATGATGAGTTCAAACAAAGTACAATAGCAAAAAAAGGTACTATATATGCACCTGATATGTCTTTAAGTGGTAAGATAATTCAAAGAACACAAAAGGCTAATTCAAAAAATCAACTTGTAGAATACTATATTCAACTAACAATGACTCAATTAGAGACAGGCTTGGCAATTTGGGAGGGTGAAACTACGATTGGTAAAGTCGGTTCTAATGATAGTGTGACTTGGTAAAAAAAAGTGGATTTATTAGCATATCTAGTCTTCAGTAGTACACTATTTATTTTGATGGCAAGTCCAGGTCCTGGAACATTTGCTGTAATGGCAAGAGGACTTGGCTCAGGATTTACTCATGCTTTTGCTATGGGTATGGGTATGGTTTTGGGAGATCTTATATATGTTCTTATAGCTATTTTTGGGTTAAGTGCCATTGCTAATATGATGGGTGATATTTTTCTTATTATAAAATATATTGGAGGTGGATATCTTATATATTTGGGAATTAAAATATTTTTATCAAAACCATCAAAACAGTCTGTAAAATCCTCTAAAAGTAAATCATTTTTTAAAGATTTTATATCTGGATTTTTAATTTGCATGAGTAATCCTAAAGTGATTCTTTTTTATCTTGGTTTTTTGCCCACATTTGTGGATTTAGATAACTTAGCTACACAAGATATAGTTACTATATCTTGTGTAGTAGTTGTTTTACTTACTATTATTATGTCTGGATATGCTTATTTTTCAGCAAAAGCAAAAGAAGCTATGAAAAAACCAAAAGCTCAGATTATCATGAATAGATTTGCGGGGAGTATTATGTTTGGTGCAGGGTCAGCACTTATACTCAAATCATAATCTTTTACATGTAAACAACTTTTTTGTGACAAAGCAGATATTTACCTTATTTTAGATAAAATGATAAAAATTTTAAAGTAAGGTCTACAATGAAGATCAGATTACCACACGCACCATATATTGCAAATAAGATAGCTATTGATTTACTAAATAGTGGCTTTGTTACACTTCAAAGCGGTTTAGAGCCAGTAGTAAAATTAGCACAAGAGTTAATAGAAGAAGATATAAATAAAGAGATGGCACTTGAAGAGAGAGTTGCCGAAATATTAGATGATAACGAAGATGATATGGAGTTTATGCAAGTAGATAGACGTAATATGTTTTGGCTTATCAAGAAAAAATTAGCAAAAGAGTATAAAGTTGTTCTTTCATATGAAGATAGATATAGTGATTTAGCTCATAGAATTATGGAAAGTATCTGGAAAAAAGGGCTTGTAGAGTACACAGTTGCAGATAATCGTATTAAAAATGTTATTTATACAGCTATGGAAAGTTATATTGAGAGTTTTGAAGATGTTGAAGAGATTGTAGCTGAAAAAATAAGTAACTATAAAAGAAAACTTATACCAGGAAGCCCTGAATATGATTTAGTTTTTGAGAGACTTTATGAAGAAGAGTTAAGAAAAAAAGGATTATTGCTATGAGTCTAAAGCCTATTTGGATTTACCTTGAAAATGGCACATATATTGAAGCAAAGAGTTTTGGATATGAGGGAACTAAAGTTGGTGAGATAGTTTTTAATACATCAATGAGTGGTTATCAAGAGATTATGAGTGATCCTAGTTATGCTGGACAGTTTGTTGTTTTTACTATGCCTGAGATTGGTATTGTTGGAACAAATGATAATGATATGGAAAGTAAGACAGTTCATGCAAGTGGTATGTTAGTTAGAAATTTCAATGAAGAACCATCAAATTTTCGCTCAACAGATACACTAAGTTCATTTTTGCAGACTCATAAAGGACTTGGTATTTGTGATATAGATACAAGATACTTAACAAAAATGATACGTGATGATGGACCAAAAATGATGATTGCTTCAACTAAAATTAGTGATATAAAAGAGTTGAAAAAAATACTTGATAATACACCTCGCATAGAAGAGATAAATTATATAGAAAAAGTAAGTACAAAAGAGAGTTATATTCATAAAAATAGTGCTTGGGATGATGAAAAACTTGAGTATAAAACTGCTGAAGTAAATCTTGATAAAAAAATAGTTGCTATTGACTTTGGAGTAAAGAAAAACATACTTAATGAGCTTAGTGAAGTTGGACTTGAAGTAGAAGTAGTCCCTCATAGTTTTGACGTAGATGAGCTTATAAAACGTTATAAGTCAAAAGAGATACAAGGAGTATTTTTATCAAATGGACCTGGTGATCCTTTGATACTAAAAGAAGAAGCACAAAAAGTAAAAAAAATGATTGAGGCTAAAGTTCCTATGTTTGCTATTTGCTTGGGACATCAACTTCTCTCTATAGCACATGATCATGCAACTTATAAGTTGAAGTTTGGACAACATGGTGGAAATCATCCTGTTCAAAATCAAGAGTCTAATGTAGTGGAAATCACAGCACAAAATCATAATTACAATGTCCCAGATTCTATTTGTAGCATAGCAAAAGTTACGCATATAAATCTTTTTGATAATACTATAGAAGGATTAGATTATATAAATGAGCCAATCTTTTCAGTACAACATCATCCTGAAGCTAGTCCAGGACCTCATGATAGTAAGTACATATTTGAAGAGTTTGCAAATAGATTATAGTTAAATGAAACTAGAAGAGTATAAAAGGGCAATAGAACAAAGTAATATCGTTTCAAAAACAGATTTAGATGGTATGATAACTTTTGTAAATGATGAGTTTTGTAAAGTTTCAGGTTATAGCCGCGAAGAGCTTTTAGGAGCTAACCACAACATCATACGTCATCCAGATGTACCTAAAGAAGCTTTTGAAAAGCTTTGGGAAACAATTAAAGCTAAAAAAACATATATATCAACTGTTAAAAATAGAACAAAAAATGGTGAAACATTTTATGTAAATACAACTGTAATTCCAATTCTAAATGAAGATGGAGATATAGAAGAATTTATTGCTATAAGATATAATGTCACAAGAAATATTGCTCTTACAGATAGGTTAAAGCAAAAAGAAGAAGAGCTAAAAAATTTAAATGCTACACTTGAAGATAGAGTAAAAAAGCAGACTAAAGAGTTAAGAGAGTTAAATGCAACTTTGGAAAAAAGAGTAAAAGAAGAAGTTGAAAAAAATAGAGAAAAAGATAGATTTCTTTTTCAGCAATCTC
>CAZBPU010000152.1:0-4402 GCA_964493845.1 uncultured Sulfurospirillum sp. | reverse complement strand
AACAAGTGTTTAACCCAGTGACCAGCAAGTCCTATCTCCCCAAATGTTCCATTTAAATCTCTTCCATAATCAGGATACTTATCATAATCAGGAACAATTGGATACATAGTCATAGCAGCAGCGCTTCCACTAAAAATACCTTTTCCAGCACTTGCAACACATGCTGCACCCATCTCACTCATTTTTGCTGTATGAGTTGGTTCAGTTGCGCCATTTAAAATCATATCTTTAAGGCTTTGTGCTACTGCTTTTCCCATCATAGCACTTGGCATTCCTGTTCTTGGTGGAGTTGGATTAATAGGTGTTCCATTTGGACTCTTCATTGGTTTTGATATAAGATGAGGAGGAGCAAAAGCTATACCTACTGCAAATACATTTTTATATGTCTGATTTTGACATTTTGATGGCCAGTCAGCTGCAGACCATGTTTCAAATGGTTGTGTACCTTTTGAATAATCAGCATCAACAAACATGAAACCACCTGGGTTAAATATTTTCGATGTTATATCTTCTCCTGCTTTATCATAAGCTTTCATTCCACTTCCTGCAAAAGGAGGAATTAACATTGAAAAATCAAACTCTTCTTCATGCTTTGAGCCATCAAGTAACTCATATTGAACTTTATCTTTTTCAACCTTACTTACATGAGCTCTTGTTATCCATTTTACATCTCTTTCTGTATATAAAGACTCTGCAAAAACTTTTCCACTAGTAATATATCCACCCATTTTAAGGTGCATTCCACCTACGCCAAAATCTCCTAATTCATACTCATTTGAGATATATGTAATTGTGGCATTATCTCTAACACCTTCTTCATTTAATTTATGTTCAACATTAAAAGTATATTCAAAAGCAGCACCTTGACATGTACACATACCATGCCCAGTTCCTATTAATATTTTTTTCTTCTCTCCAGCTTTCATTTGAACAATTAATTCATTTAATTTCTCAGAAGCTTCAACAGCATGATCAGCAGTACAAACTGAAACAGTATGTCCACCATCTGGACCAAGCCCTTCAGTTGCTCCAAAATTTAATTTTGGTCCTGTTGCATTAACAAGGTAATCATATATTAATTCTTCACTTTCTCCTGCTTTATCTTGACCTGTATACTCTATTGTAACAAAAGGTTTATCTTGTCCATTTGAACCTTCAGGATTAATTGAAACACCCTTAGCTTGTCTATAATCAATTCCAGCTTTCTTGTAAACAGGAGCTAATTCAAAAACAACTTCCTCTTTACTCATGCCATCAACACCTACCCAAATATTAGATGGAATCCAGTTCCACATACTATTTGGAGTGACTACCACAACTTCGTGACTAGACCCCAACCATTTTTTTAAAAAAGTAGCCGTAGTATGCCCTGATACTCCACCACCCAATATTACAACTCTTGCCATGCCTTCTCCTTCTTATAGCTATTATTTTTTATTATACATTAGAATTAAAAAAATATAGCTATTTTAATAAGAAAAAGTTATTTTCAAAAACAAAAGGAGTAAAATTGTATCACTTTTAAGTCACAACAAAGTAAAAAAAAATAGAAAAGTTATTAGTAGTAAAAGTTTAGTATAAGAGAGATAATTCATTTCTCTTATACTAATTTTATTAGAGAACTGCGTATTCTGCCCAGATACAAGTTTCTAAGCCATTTAGCTTAGTAATTAATTTCTTATCAATATTCTCATCTATAAGAATAACAGCCATTGCTAAACCATGATCATCTCGACCCAATCTAAAGTCAGCTATATTAACACCCTCACTTGAAAGAATAGAAGATATATCAGCGATAACCCCTGGTACATCAGAGTTTTTAAAAATTATCATTTTACCTTTTGGTTTAAAATCAAATTTAAATCCATTGATACCAACAATACGTTGTTCTTCCTCTCCAAAAACAGTACCACTTACAGTAGTAACACCTTTTTCTGTAGTTAGTCTAACTGTTATTCTATTTTTATATCCACTTGTATTGTTGAGAACTTCATCTTTTATCTCAATAACCTTTTCTTCAGCAATAAACTCTGCATTAACATAATTTATCTTATCACCCATTGATTCTTTTAAAGATCCTACTAAAGCAAATGTTAAAAGTGATTTTGCATGTTCTCCAACTTCACCTTCTGCTTCAATACGGACCGATTTAATAGAAGCTTTATTAATTTGTGCACATAAGAAACCCATTTTTTGTACTAACTCTAAATATGGCTCAACAAAAGGAGGTAAATCTTCTGCTTTTATAGGTAAATTTAATGCATTTGGATAACTTACACCACGTGCTGCACTTATAGCATTTTCTGCAGCTTGAACAGCTATTTTCTCTTGAGATTCTACTGTATTTGCACCAAGATGAGGAGTTACACATATATTTTCTAAATCTAATAAAAAATGATCTGTTGCAGGCTCATATGAAAAAACATCAATTCCAGCATAAGCAATTTTTCCATTTTTTATACCATCATAAAGTGCTTTTTCATTATATAATCCACCACGAGCACAGTTTACTAATCTAACACCATCTTTCATCTTTTGAATCTCATCAACTCCGATTATATCTATTGTCTCTTTATTTTTTGGAGTATGAATCGTTATAAAATCACAGGCTAAAATATCATCAAAATCAGTAGTATACTCCATACCCAAATCTGTGGCTTTAGAAGATGTTATATAGGGGTCATAAGCGATGATATTCATATCAAAACTCTTTGCTCGAATAGCAACTCGACTTCCAATATTTCCAAATCCAATAACTCCAAGTTTTTTACCACTTAGCTCAACACCGTACCACTTCTCTCTTTTCCATACTCTATCATATTTTAAGTGGTTATTTGCACCTGTAAAACTTCTTGCTGTTCCAAGTAAATGTGCCATTGTAAGCTCAACTGCAGCAATTGTATTTGCCGTTGGAACATTCATAGCTATTATTCCACGTCTACTACATCCCTCTTGATCAACATTATCAACTCCAACACCAGCTCTTACAATTGCTTTTAAATTTTTTGCAGCATTTAAAAACTTCTCATCAACATCTGTAGAACTTCTTGTAATCGCAACATCAGCATCACCAATGATATTTAAAAGCTCATCTTTAGAAACCTTTACTGCATCTATTATCTCTATATTTTCTTCTGCTTTTAAAAGATCGAAGCCTTTTTGATGTATTGCATCACATACTATTATTTTCTTTTTCATAACCATACCTCTACTATTTTTGATTCTATATCATAATCTTCTAGTTTTTTTACTACACTTTTCAATGAATTTTCAGTTTTACTTCCTACATATATAGTTGGTTTACTATCTCTTTTTTCTACAACATATGGTAAATCCATCTGAGAAAGAGTTTGAACAATACAAAAAATAGAATAACGATCAGCTTTATCGACAACCAATCTATAAGATTTTATTTTTGGTGGAATATACTTTTTTAAATCTATTTGCATATAAAGTTCATTGACAGGAAATGAGAACTTGGACTCTTTTGAGTTAGCAAGTAACTCTGTCCAAGTTCTATCTTGTAGTGTTTTTTCACTCTTTTTTAAAGAAGGTGAAAGGTACTCAGAATCTATTTGTACACCACTTCTTTCATCATCAAGTAGGCTAAATAAAACCACACCCAAAACAACAATAAGGAGTACAAATAACGCTATAGTTACCTTTTTTTGCATTTTAGAGATATATCTCTATTTCAATTGGTCTTTAATGATGTCTCCAAGAGTCATCTTCTCTTCTTTATTGATCTCTTTTAATGCTTCTCTCTCTTTTTGCTTAGACAGTCTTCTTACAGATAATCTAATACGATTTTTTCTATCATCTATAAAAGAGATTGCAGCTTCTATTTCATCACCTATTTTTAACTCTTCTTCTGGGTTTGATAATAAATCTTCTGTACGAATTAACGCATCTACATTATCTTCTAGTTCAACAAATACACCAAAATCTTTTATATCTCTTATTTTACCAGTTACTATATCACCATTAGAATGCTCTTTTGCATACTTTGCAATTGGACTATCTTCTAACTCTTTTTTACTTAATGATACTTTTTCATTTATATCATCAATTTTAATAATTTTAACTTCAATTTCATCACCAGTATTTAAAAGTTCTCTACATTTGTCACTTCTATTCCAAGAGATATCTTCATTATGTAAAAGACCTTCTATACCACCTATTTTAATAAATGCACCAAAATTAGTTATAGTAGTAACTATACCTTTAACAACATCACCTGTATTGTAGTTTTTTAAGAAATCTTCAAATGGCTTTGGAAGAACATTTTTCAATGAAACTCTTAATCTTCTCTCATCACAATTAATTTCAATAACTTCTACGTCAATATCTTGATTTTCAGAGATATAATCTTTTGGATGTTTAATGTTTTTATCCCAAGAAA
>CAZBPU010000151.1:0-4439 GCA_964493845.1 uncultured Sulfurospirillum sp. | reverse complement strand
TCAGGGTGGGTTAATACTTCTCCATGAGTAGTGTTTTCAAACACTACATGTAAAGCCATATTTTGTACTTTAGATTTAAGCTTATCAAAGTGTGGCTTTGTTATAACTTCATCATTTTTAACTTCTATTAAGCCTATAGGAGCACTTACATTTTGTATATATTTTATAGATTCAAACTTATGTTTTAAAAGCATATATATAGGCAAATAAGGATATTTTTCTTTTCCCATTGAAGCTATAGAGTCATATGGAGTTATTAAAATAACTCCTTTTACTTTACGTTTACTAGCTAAATAAGAAGCAACTCCTGTACCTAAACTTCTTCCTACAACTATAACATCTCTATTTTTTGCATATTTGTCATAAATTTCAAGAGCATCACTAAAAAGTGCTTTTTGTGTTGGTTTACCACTGCTTTTTACAAATCCACGATAGTTAAATGCTATAAAATTAAACTCTTTTAAACTCTTTACATGTAAAAGTATACGGGTTGCATCATCTGAATTTCCACCAAAATACAGTATAAGTTTAGCATCATTTTTATCAGCTTTTCTATAAACACCATAAAGAGTTGCATCTCCATTTACATGTAAAGATATATTTTTCATATTCTTTACCTCAATAGGCTCTCTCTTCTCTATATCATTTGGTTTAAAAATTTTCGAGTCTTGTGTAAAATAAAAATATACCAATACCCCAAGATAAAGGAGTAAAAAAACAAAAAAAACAAATTTCATTTATACCTTTAAACTAACAGTGTAGTCATTCTCTGCTGTAGCATTTGTGTTTGGTGAGTTTGTGCCAAAATAGAACTATCTAGTTTTATTTGGTCTGTTTTCAAATCACTAATTTTTGTATCCATAGGCTCTTCAGAGATATTAGCATACGAATTTGTCAAACTTGAAACAGCTGAAAGTGAATTTGATATACTCACAGAACTTTGATTCATATTTGACCCAATAGTTGAACTAAGTGAGCTTAAATCGCTAGCAAAAGACGATATCCCTTCTTGGTTATCTATGCTAAGAGAGTCTAAGCCACTAACTTCTAAACTTCCTGATGAAGATAAAAGTTGCATACCATTGTATTGAGTAGTATCTACGATATCTTGCATAGAGTCCACAGTAGCTTGAAATTCACTACTTAACGCATCTCTTTGTGAACTATTTAACGCAGCATTATTACTAGCTACTGAAAGCTGGTTAAGTCTATCTGTACTTTGAGAAAGTGCCTGAACTGATGAATCAGCTATTTGATTCATAGCAATTGACTCATTTTCATTTTGTACATTTTGTGTTAGTGTAGAAATTTGATAGGATAAAGAGTCTGATACAATCAAATCTGCACCATCTTTACCACTTAATTCACGAACAGCCCCTATTTTAGAGAGTGTCTCTTCGGTATTAGTCTTATTTTGATCCATATAATTGATGGTTTGAGTATTGAAACTATTGCCTATAGTCATAGTATTCTCCTTAATCTAACCTTTATAAGATTATACTCTTCAATGGTAAACATGTCAAATGGAATAAATCTTGCTTAAAGTTCTGGTAAAAAGGCTCAACTATGTTTAATGGTAAAAATATACTTATCACTGGTGGAACTGGAAGTTTTGGTAAAAAATATACAGAAATTCTACTAAAAAAGTATAAACCAAATAAAATAATTATATATTCAAGAGATGAGCTAAAACAGTATGAAATGGCACAACTATTTAATGACAAATGTATGAGGTACATGATAGGTGACGTTAGAGATTTAGAGAGACTTAAAAAAGCTATGTATGGAGTTCACTTTGTGATTCATGCGGCAGCTCTAAAGCATGTTCCTATCGCAGAGTATAATCCAATGGAGTGCATAAAAACAAATATAAATGGTGCACAAAACGTCATAGATGCCTCACTTGAATGCAGAGTTCAAAAAGTTATAGCTCTCTCAACTGATAAAGCAGCAAATCCTATCAACCTCTATGGGGCAACAAAACTTGCAAGTGATAAACTGTTTGTCGCAGCTAACAATATTAGAGGTGGAAGAAGAACAGCATTTTCTGTTGTTAGATATGGAAATGTAGTAGGAAGTCGTGGCTCTGTTGTTCCTCTTTTTCAAAAGCTTATAAAAGATGGTGTAAAAGAACTCCCTGTTACAGAAAAACATATGACTCGTTTTTGGATAACGCTAGAACAAGGAGTAGAATTTGTTCTTAAAAATTTTGCTCGAATGCATGGTGGAGAGATATTTATACCAAAAATATCTTCTATGACTATGCTCAACCTTGCAAAAGCATTAGCTCCAGATTTGGGAGTTAAAATCATAGGTATAAGACCTGGTGAAAAACTACATGAAGTGATGATTCCAAAAGATGATAGTCACTTAACTTTAGAGTTTGATGACCACTATGTGATTCAACCTAGCATAACATTTACACAAACAAGCGACTTTACATGTAACGCACTTGATGAAAAAGGTAAACCTGTAGAAGTAGGTTTTGAGTATAACTCTGAAACCAATACTCAATGGCTAGACACAAAAAGTTTGATGGAGATGATTAACGCATGATTCCTTACAGCAGACAATCAATAGATGATAAAGATATTCAAGCTGTAGTAGATACTTTAAAAAGTGATTTTCTTACAGGTGGAAAAAAAATAGAAGAGTTTGAACATGCTCTTGGAGAGTATATTGGTGTTAAATATGTTTGCGTAATGAACTCAGCTACATCAGCTTTACATGTAGCCTATAAAACTATAGGTTTAAAAGATGATGATGAAATCATAACAACTCCTATAACATTTGCAGCCACCGCAAATGCCTCTTTGATGTGTAATGCAACTCCAGTTTTTTGTGATATAAAAAGTGATGGAAACATCAATGAGAATAAAATAGAAGAACTTATAACTAAAAAAACAAAGGCCATAGTACCAGTAGATTTTGGTGGTAATCCAGTAAAAATTGATGAAATAAAAGAGATTTGTAACAAACATAAACTTTATCTCATAGAAGATTGTGCACACGCTCTAGGAAGTCAAATAGATGGACAAAAAGTTGGAATAAAAGCTGATATATCTATTTTTAGTTTTCATGCGGTCAAACCTATCACTACTTGTGGAGAAGGTGGGGCGCTAGTAACAAATAACAAAGAGTTATACGAAAAAGCAAAACTCTTAAGAAGTCATGGTATTATAAAAAAAAGAGCTTGGAACTCTGATATGATAGAACTTGGATATAACTATCGTTTGAGCGATGTTGCTTCAGCACTAGGTATTTCTCAACTCAAAAAACTAGATTTATTTATAGAAAAACGAACAGAAATTGCACACTTTTATAATGAAGTATTTGAAAATAACCCATACTTTTTTCCTATAAAACCTTCCTTAGATGTAAAAAGTACTTATCATCTTTATCCTATCTTATTGGATAGAAGCTTATGGTGTGCTAAAGAAGATATATTTGATGAACTACTTCAAAAAGGAATAGGCGTTCAAGTTCACTATAAACCAACATACCAATTTTCATACTATAAAAAACTTTTTGGTGAGATGAAACTTCACAATACAGAAGAATTTTACAAAGCAGAACTATCAATCCCTTGTCATCAAATGATGAGCTTAGACGATGCTAAGTTCGTGGCAAATACACTTCTTGAAATATTAGCAAAATATAAAAGCTGCAGAGTATGAAAATAGCGTTAATCCCAGCAAGAGGTGGGAGTAAAAGAATCCCAAAAAAAAACATAAAAGAGTTTTGTGGTAAACCTCTTATAGCATATAGCATAGAGACTGCCATAAACTCAAAACTTTTTGACAAAGTTTTAGTCTCAACTGATAGCAAAGAGATAGCCAAAGTTTCTAAAAAATTTGGCGCCGAAGTTCAGATGAGACCAGATAGACTTAGTGATGATTTTACAGGTACATTTGATGTCATAGATTTTGTAGTTGCAACTTTAGAAAAAGAGATAAACAAAAAAGTGGAGTATAGTTGTACCATATATGCTACTGCTCCTTTTTTACAAGAAAAGTATTTAAAAGAAGGGTATAAAAAACTTAAAAACTCTGATGCTTGTAGAAGTTTTAGTGTTACAACCATGCCTTTCCCAATCCAAAGAACTTTTAAAGTAGTAAACAATAGATGTGAAATGTTTACACCAGAGTTTTTTAACTCAAGAAGTCAAGATTTAGAAGAAGCATATCAAGATGCAGGACAATTTTACTGGGAAAAAAGAGGAATTAAAAGTGATGAACTCTTTTTTGGAAAAGACTCTATACCCATCGTGCTTCCTAGACATCTAGTTCAAGATATAGATACTATGGAGGATTTTATAAGAGCAGAATATATGTATAAGGCTATTTTTTCAAATAACTTTGATAAGTAAAATTTAAATTCAGGCATAAAAAATTACAATTAAAAAATGCTATAATACAAACTAGAGGATAAAATTATGA
>CAZBPU010000150.1:0-4485 GCA_964493845.1 uncultured Sulfurospirillum sp. | reverse complement strand
CATCAAAAAACAAAATTCCACCGTCGGCTAAAGCACATTCTCCAGCCATAGATTTCGAACTTCCGCCACCAAATATACTAGGTTTTGATGAACTATGATGTGGACTTCTAAAAGCTCTTTTTGAACTTAGCTCTTCATCCTCTCCACTTAAGCAACTATATGCATTTGAACGTAACATCTCTTGCATACTCATAGGAGGCATGATATCTCTAAGTCTTTTTATACTCATACTCTTACCACAACCAGGACTTCCCTCTAAAAGTATATTATGCATACCAGCAGAGCTTATAACCATCGCTCTTTTAACTCTACTCTGACCTTTTACATCATCAAAATCAAGCTCAAAATCTTTCTCATAAAAATACTTTTCTTCTTCTATCTCTATCATATTTTTATAAGAAAATTTCTCTACATGTAAAGCCTTTTTATCACTTTTAATAAAATCTATCGCTTCACTTAAACTTTGTACTCCAAAAGCCTCTATATTTGGTATTTGATTTATTTTTTGTACTAATGATTTTGGAACTATAGCTTTAAGTGACTTCTCTTTTGAAGCAAGTGAAAGCAGTATAGGAAATATAGAATTTGTAGACTTAACATCTCCATCAAGACCAAGCTCACCAAAAATATAAAATTCACTACAACCAAAACTCTCTTTTTGCATATAAAGTAATAATGCTATACCCAAATCAAAATGACTTCCCTCTTTTTTTAAATCACTAGGAGACATACTAACTGTTATTTTTTGTGCTGGAAATTTATATTTTATATGTATAAGTGCAGATTTTATACGATCACGAGATTCTTGGATAGACTGATTTGTCATACCAACTATAGAAAAGCCTGGGAGTGCTCTTACAAAAGCTGACTCTACATCAACTTTTAAAGCCCTGTTGTCAGATAAAGTAGCACAGAGAAATTTTTTAGACAAACTATTTTCCCTCTTTTAACTTCTTTTTCCACTCTTTTTCAAATTTTTTACGTTTTAAGTATGAAAGTTTTTCTATAAAAAGATGTCCTTTTAAATGATCTAGTTCATGTTGAAAAGCTATTGCCATCAAACCATCTAAATCTTTTTCTATCATATCTCCATCTCTATTAAAATACCTAACTCTAATATTCTCTTTTCTTGTCACATCTTCATAAACAGAAGGGACACTTAAACAACCTTCTTGATACGTAATACTACCTTCTGCCTTTAAAATTACAGGATTGATAATCTCTACCAAATTTTCATCTAACTGCTCTGAGTCTTCATCTACAAGATTAATAATAAGAACATTTTTAGGTATGCCTATCTGTATAGCAGCTAATCCTATACCTTCATTTGCATACATAGTCTCTTTCATATCTTCTAGTAAAACATGAAGTTCACTATCAAATTTTTCTACATCTTTTGAAATTTTTCTTAAACGTTTATCAGGATATATTAAAACTTCACGAATCATTCTCTTCCTTTGATTCTTCTTCAATATCAAGTTCGCAAACTATATAAGGCTCTAATCTTTTCCCAGTTTTTGGAAGAAAATCTAGTGCTGTTGAAACTAATAATTCTGTTGTATGCCCAGGAACTATTGGTGCAATTGCTAATTCTATATCAGTATCTATCTCTGAATCACCTATGAAAAAACTAGTAGCATATATAAGGTCACTTATACGCTCACAAGCCCGTTTAGCATTATTTACGTCCGTATGTTTCATAAGCATACCAAATACACCATCACCATAGTGTGCAACGACATCACTTCTACGAGATGTCTTTAAAAGTAATTTAGCTATATTTCTAGTAAGTACCATTCTATCTTTTGAGTTAACGATTTTACTTAGAACACTCTCTTTAATCTTCGCTAATACAAGTGTACTTTTATGATTAAATTGCTCTATTGAGTTGCACTCATTTTCTATAGCTTTTAATAGATACCTTCTATTATAAACACCAAAACGCGAATCAAATACAGCTTTACTCTCTATTTCTTTTAAAATTGAGCCTGTTTTTTCATAGTGTACTTTTAAAACTTCCATCTGTTTTTGCATAAGAGTTGAAAGTTTTTTCAAATCCTCATTCAGTGCTGAAGTTATATTTGTTACTGATAGTTGCCCTGAACTTACTTCTAATTCAGCAGTTCTTTTCTTAACTATCTCTTTCATAACATTTATATTTTTATACACAGTAGAAACAACTTTCATAATACTCTTTATCTGTCCAAAGCCCTCTTTAACTTCCATTTCCATTTTTGCACGATGTTCATCATCATTAAGTGTTTCTGCTTCAAGAAGGTCATTTATACGTTTTTTAAATGAGAGAGGTTTATTGTCTAAAAGCTTTTCAAAATATATCTGAAAATTATTTGGTGTGGGAGGAATATTTTCATCCATTAGAACTTTTAAAACATATAGGGAGAATTTTTCTAGTTCACTATTTGAATTTGTAGATTTTGATATATCCATATCAGAGCTATTACTACTCTCATGGGGACGACGCCCTAGACCACTTTGAATCTTATTTTTATCTAAACGAACCATCTGCTATTCTCCCTAAAATAATGTTACTTAAAGCTTTTTTCCAATACTTTATCAACCAAGCCATAATCAACAGCTTCTTTAGCGCTCATAAAAAAATCTCGCTCAGTATCTTTTTCTATCTTTTTTATAGTCTGTTTCGTATTTTTTGATAAAATTTCATTCAAAGATTTTTTCATTCTTAATATCTCTTTTGCTTGTATCTCAATATCTGTTGCTTGTCCTTGTGCCCCACCTAGTGGCTGATGAATCATGATACGAGAATTTGGTAAAGAGTATCTCTTACCTACAGTTCCACAACTAAGCAAAAATGCGCCCATAGAAGCAGCTTGACCAATACAAATAGTACTTATATCTGGACGTATATAATTCATTGTATCGTATATACTAAAACCACTAGTAATAACTCCACCTGGAGAGTTTATATATAAATAGATATCCTTTTCAGGGTCTTCAGCCTCTAAAAAGAGAAGTTGCGCCACTATTGATGACGCAACTTGATCGTTTATTTCTCCACTTAGCATGATAATTCTGTCTTTTAAAAGGCGAGAGTATATATCATAACTTCTCTCTCCACGACCTGTTTTTTCAACTACTACTGGAACATAACTCATTATTTATCTTTGCTAAAAAGTTTAGTAAAAAGTTTCTCTTCAATAATAGACATTTTTATTGCTGGGAGAACACCTTGTTTTTGATACTGCTCATAGTATGCTTTAGGGTCTTGTCCTTGTTGCATCGCCTCAAAGTAAATCATCTGCATAACTTCTTGATCATCAACTTTAATCTCTTCTGCCTTAGCTAATTCATCAACAATAAATGTCAATTTAACTGATTTTGTAGCTTCTTCTCTATACTCTTCTCTTTTCTCAGTAATTTTTTCAGGATTTTCAGAATACTCTTTAATTTCATCTTCACTTAAGCTTTGGAAAATATTACGAACTTGCATATCTATCTCTTGCTCTACAATATTTTCAGGAAGTGCAAATTCTACTTTTTCTATAATAGCATCAATAAATGCAGGTTTTACTTCTTCATTAAATATTTTTGTAAGTTTTTCATTTTTTAGTTGCTCTTTTACTTGTGCTTCTAAAGTTTCCATAGTTGGATTTTCTACACCTGGTAAAAGTTGTTTTAAGATTTCTTCACTTGGCTCTTTAGGAATATCTTTTACTTGAATATCATTTAGTTTTACTTTAAAAACTGAAGCTTTTCCAGCTAAATCTTTAGAGTTATACTCTTTTGGAAAAGTAATTTCAATCTCTTTTTCTTCGCCTATCTTCATGTCAATTATACCATCTTCAAAACCAGGTATAAAAGATCCACTTCCAATCTCTAGTGAATAATTTTCGGCTTTTCCACCTTCAAATGCAACACCATCAATAAAACCTTCAAAATCAATTTTAACAAAATCACCATCTTTAACAGCTCTTTTTCTTGCTAATGGCTTCAGTGGAGCAGAAAGTTTTAACATAGTGTTAACTCTCTCATCTATATCTTTTTTTAAGATTCTTGGAGTTTTATACTCAGGGATAAGTGCTTTATAATCACCTAAGTCTATTTCTGGACGAAAAGAGATTTTAATCTCAACATCAAGTCCATCATCAGTCTTATCCATCTTAGTTATACTTGGCTCTCCAACAACAGCACTATTTTCAACACCTAGTTCTTTTAAAGCATCATTTAAAAATACTCTTAAAGCTTCTTGCTCAACATCTTGTTGAATCTGCTCACCATGTCTTGCTATAACAACATGTGCTGGAACTTTACCTTTTCTAAAACCATCTACCTTCATAGTTTTTGCAACTTCAGCTGCCATTTTCTTCTGTTTTTCATCTAAAAATGCTTTTGAAACTTTTGCCTCTGCCTTAGCATTTGCACTATCAACTCTTTCTACTTTGATTTGCATACATTACCTTTTTCTAAAAAAATTTTTCTTAATATATCAAAATTTTGCTTTAAATC
>CAZBPU010000149.1:0-4488 GCA_964493845.1 uncultured Sulfurospirillum sp. | reverse complement strand
CAAGAAGTTGTTCAAAAAGTAATGAATAAAAAAGAAGTAGAAAGTTCTTTATATATAACATCTATACTTAACAATAGAGTCTTCGTAAACTCACATTGGTATAAAGTAGGTGATAAAGTAAATGGATATAAAATAATACAAATTAATAATAATGATATATTGGCAAAAAATAGTAAAAAAGTTGTAAAATTTGGTATAAAAAGAAGAAAGAATATAGTGAAAGTAGAGGATAAATAAAAATGAGATTAATTATAGTGGGTCTATTGTTGAGTGTTTTTTCATTGAATTTGAGTGCAAATTGTGAAAATAAGTTTTTCTCATTTACTATAAAAGAGTCGCAAGGGCAAAGTATAAGTATTATGGATGTTATTGAAAATATTTCCGATGAATGTAAGATGACTATAATATTTGATGATTCTGCTGTGAAAAAGGCTCTAACTAAAAAGCTTAATTATATAAATGTAAAAGATTACTCTTTAAAAGATTTACTTGACTTGATGCTTAGTGAAAACAATATATACTATGAACTTAAAAATAATCAAAAGGTGCTTAAGCTCGCATTTTTAAAGACTAAAACATATTTTATAGATTATGTGAGTTTTAGTGAAAGAAAAAGTACATCAAACAAAACTGTAAAGACTGGTTCTAGTGGCGATTCAGGTGGTGGAGATGGTTCAACTACTATGAATTTTACTTCTGACTTTAAGTTTTGGGATAAAATTTCAGAAGATGTTGGATATATTTTACAAAGAGATGAAGATACACAAACTATAAAAAGTAAGGTTCTTGTTAATCAAGAAGGCGGTATGCTAACAGTTACAGGGACAAAGAAACAGCTTGATAGAGTTGAACAGTATGTTACTTCTCTTATGGATAGACTGCATAAAGAGATACTCATTGAAGCAAAGATAATCGAAGTTCTTTACAATGATAATCAAACACAAGGTATAGATTGGAGTAAATTTGAGTTATCTATAAGTGGAAGTTCAGATGCAATATCTTCTCGTATTAATGGTACTAAAGTAAAAGGGTTTAAAAAACCAAATTATCTAGTTGGGTATAATTTTAGCATGGATGGCTTGATAAAATTTCTTAAAACCCAAGGAGATATAAATATAGTATCTAATCCAAAAATTATGACTCTCAATAATCAACCAGCAGTTATAAACGTGGGTACAGAAGTCAATTATAGATATCAAACTGAGAGTACAACAGACTTATCTTCCGATAGTGGTAATACTGCTATAAGTTATGAAAATGATTCTACTTTTGTAGGAGTTACACTTGATATAACTCCTCAGGTTACTAAAAATGATAATATTATACTAAAAATAAATCCTATCATAAGTGAGTTAGTAGATGCTGATGCAAAACATGTTGATGAAAATGGTATTCCAATTTTAGCCCCAGATATTAAGATAAAACAGCTTTCATCTATAGTTAAAGTTAAAAACAATAACAAAGTTATTATAGGTGGACTTATAGGGAAAAAAGAAGTTTTTGAAGATACTAGTGTACCAGGATTATCTTCAATTCCTTTTCTTGGAAGAGCTTTTCAAAGTAGTGCAAAAAATATACAAAGAGGTGAACTTATCATAGTGATTATACCTCGTATAGTTAATGGGGAGCATAATCCAACCTTAGATGATCTTGATGTTAAGTATCATAAAGAAGCTAATTAATGAGAGATTTTGTAAATGCAGGTGTGTTGTTTAGAGACGATATAAATCCAAGATATTATTTTGATAGTAGTAGTGCAGAGATTGCAAAAAACAAGATAAAAGAGGCTATTGATGAGAGAAATGCTCCGCTTATTTTTCTTATAGGAGATCCTGGAGTTGGTAAGAGTTATATACTAAAACTTCTAAATCAAAAGATAAAAGGTACGCAACTTACAGTTTTTATAGATCACCCTTTTTTTGATAAAAGAGATCTATTGAAGTTGCTCTATGAAGCAAAAGATATGGAGTTTAACAGAGATATAAGCTTCAATATTTTAAAAGATGAGCTTGTAAAGGAGTACAAAGATACAACACATACTATTTTTATAGATGAAGCACAGCTTTTAAATGAAGAACAATTTGAACTTATACGTATACTAAGTGATACAAAAGTTTTGCAGTTTGTATTATCTATGCATAAGGAAGAGGGTTCAGTTATATTGGAAAAAAAGCATTTTAAATCAAGAACAAAAGTTGTTATAAATTATGGAAATCTTGATGCAAATGAGGTATATAGATATATACAGAGTTCTCTTATATCTAATTCTCATAGTGAAATAGCTTTAATGTTTTCAAAAAAAGATGCTAAAAAGATAGAAAAATATACAGATGGTAATTTTAGAACAATTAAAAAATTTCTTTATGTTTTGATGAAACTTTTAAACTATGCAAAGGTAAATGGTATCAAAAAATATCAAAAACTTCATCCTGATTTGATGATGATGACTGCGCTTGATTTGGGGATTATTCATGACTAATGCAAGATTTGAAGACCTTGAAAAAAGAGTTAAAAGTATAAAATTAAAAAAGCAGATAAAACTCTTTATTTTTGTTTGTATTTTGATTGGGTTAGGTATCTATTTGTATGGTATAAATCAACCCCCAAAAGTTCTTAAACCAGCAGATATAAAGAAAGTTGAAAAACAAAAAGAAATTAAAAAAGTTCTTAAAGTTAAAAAGTTTGAGCCTGTGAAAAAAGAGATAAAAGAAAAAGTAATTATAGAAAAACAAAAAAATGATTATGATACTATAAAACTTTCTCCTAAAATCGACTTTTTTATTGAGACAAAACAAAAAAATATTGTTAAAAATACTTCAAAAAAAATTAAAAAAGAGCCAGTTACAAAAAAGCATAAAATATCTTTACATGTAAAAGTAGTAAAAAGTGAAGAGGCTCTTTTAGAAAGATTTGGTTCAGCAGATGATTTTGAATCTGCAATGGGCTTGGCTTATTTATATTTTGAAAAGAAAAATTTTAAAAAAAGTATATATTGGTCAAAAAAAGCTAGTAAATTAACTCCTAGTGAAGATTCTTCTTGGATAATATATGCAAAATCTAAAAAATCTATTGGTAAAACAGATGATGCTATAAAAGCTTTGCAGTTATATTTAGAGTACTTTAGTTCTAACAAAATAAAAAAATTATTAAAACTTTATAGGAACAAAAAATGAAAAAGTTAATTGTATTGAGTATTGTATTATGTGCTAATTTATTTGCATATACTCATGATGATGTTATAAATGATTATAAAGAAGGTAAATATAAAAGTGTTTGTTTAAAAAGTGCTATTTTTTATAAAAATGCAGAAAAAGATGAGAAAATATTATCTATTATTGGAGATGCCTGTGCAAAAGTAGATTATATAAATCCACTCGGATATATAGTTAGAAAGTTAGTATCAACTCCAGAATTTCGTGAGAATAGCTCATACTTTGCAACTTTGATTTTACAAAAAAAACTTATATATCAGTTTATGAATGATAATATAGACTTAAAAAACCTTAGACTTCCACGTTCAAATCATACTCTTTCAATTGTTTTTGAAAATTTAGCTAAAAAAAATTATACAAAAAAACAAGATAAAATTATTATTAATTTGGATAATAAAGAGTATAGAGTTTGGTTGAGTAATGCTAAAAAAAGAGTTGTCAATATAGAAGAATACATAGATGGTAAAAAAATAAAAACACATTGGTACTTATAACATGATACGTCAGAAAATACGAATTGGAGATATACTAGAAGAAAAAGGCTTTATTACTAATGAGCAATTGATAAGTGCTTTAGAAGAACAAAAAAAGAGTAATTTTACAAAAAAACTTGGAGAAATTTTTGTTCAAAATGGTTATATAACTGAAAAAGAGTTTACTGAGCTTTTAGCAGATCAATTAAATTTAGATTTTATAGATTTATACGGCATAGATGTTGATTATCAACTAATGAGTAGTTTTTCAATAAATATGCTTAGAAACGCTAGTGCTGTTGTTTTTAAAGAAGATGATGAATATATTCATGTGACCGTATCTGACCCTCTAAACTATGAATCAATTGAGCTTTTAGAGAGAAGTATAGCTACAAAACCCATAAAGTTACACGTTTCCCTTCATAATGATATTTTGTATGTTTTTGATAGATTAGAAATAATTTCAACAACAAAAACAATCGTAGATAATATCAAAAGGGAGATACACTCAGGTAGCTATAAAACAGATAATGACCAAAGCTCTATTATGCAACTTATTGAACAGATTGTAAAAAGTGCTATAAAAGCAAAAGCAAGTGATATTCATATAGAGCCATCTAGTTTTAATGTTTCTGTTCGTAGTAGAGTTGATGGTGTTTTAAGAGAGAATTTTGTATTTGATTTGGAAGTTTATAATGCTTTAGCTTCTCGTATAAAGATTTTAGGAAATCTAGATATATCTGAAAAGAGAAAGTCTCAAGATGGACGTTTCTCTATGACTGTTGATAATAACAAATATGATT
>CAZBPU010000148.1:0-4578 GCA_964493845.1 uncultured Sulfurospirillum sp. | reverse complement strand
TTATCACCACACCAATAGATAATTTTGCATTATGCTATCCTTTCCTTGGGCTCTCCGATATAGTATCCTTGTGTATAGTCAATGCCGATTGCATTAACAATATCAAATACCTCTTTGCTATGTACAAATTCTGCTACGGTTTTTATATCCATTTTCTTAGCAAAGTTTTGTATAGTTTCTACTATAGTTTTGCTAAAATTATCTTTGTCAATATTTTTTACAAGAGTGCCGTCTATCTTTAAGATATCTGGTTCAAAGCTCATTATTCTCTCAAAGCTTGAGTATCCTGAACCAAAATCATCTATGGCTATCTTGGCTCCATACCCCTTTACCTTTTGTATAAAATCCACAATATCACCTAAATTTTTAAAATTTTCATCTTCTAAAAATTCAAATACTACTCTATGCATAAACTGTTGACTGTTTTTGCAATAATCCAAGATAAAATTTTTTGTAACATCATCCTCTATATCTATCGCTGATAGATTGATAGATATATCCTTGTCTGTTTTTTTCAAGACTTCAAAACTGTTTTGCAAAACCCTTTTTGTTATATGGGTATAGTACTTTCCTTTTTTTGAAACATCAAGAAATAAAAATGGAGATATTACAGCTTGATTTTCATCTATGATTCTAACTAAGGATTCATATTTTTCTATTTTTTTTGTTTTATTGTTGTAGAGTGGTTGGAAGTAAGATACTACTTTATTATTTTTTAGTGCTGTTTTTATCATTTTGATAGTTTTTATATTGTTTTTTGCCTCTTTGTGAACTTGATCTACAATTTCATCTGCAAAAACGATATCTTTTTTATCATTTACAGCATGGTTTAGTCCCATCCTTGCATTTTCTAAAATATGTTCATTATCACTTACATAACTTAAAACAATAGTTATACTATACTCATAGTTATCCAAAGATATAACACATTTTTTAGTATTTTCTAAAAACTCTTCACAATTCTTATAAGATTTTTTAATAGAAACAATATCATCTACTTTATCTTTTAAAAGTGCAAATTCTGCTTCATTTATATGATATAACGATGTATCTTTATAATCTTCAGGTAGTAAGGATGGAATCATTTGTACAAACTTTTTCACTATATGTCTGGCAATCTCTTCACTATAAAAGCTTTCTAACAACTCATAATCTTGAATAGTAAAAAGAATCAATTTTGGATTTTGACACTCTTTTATATCTCTTATTAAGGCTAATTTATTTGGAAGATTTGTAGATGGATTTTTTATAGCAAGTATATATTGTTTATTAATTTGAGAAAATTTTGCATAGGATCTGCACCGAGCTATTAGTTCATGTTTGTCAAATGGTTTTGTAATAAAGTCATTAACTCCGACTTCCAATGCTTTTATTATGTCATTCTTGTCGCTAAGTGCTGTTATCATCAAGATAGATATTCTATCAAAATCCTTTATTCTTCTTATAGCTTTTGTCGCCTCGTATCCGTCCATCACCGGCATCATAGCATCCATCAAAATAATATCCGGTTTTATCTCTTTACATTTTTCTACAGCCTTTTTTCCATTAACAGCTTCTTCCAAAATGTAACCCTCTTTTTTTAGAGCTATCTTTATGGAAAGTCTGTTGTCCTTCAAGTCATCGACTATCAAAATTGTAATTTTAGTTTCCATTTGCTACTTCCTTTTTAATTCCTCAAAAACATTTATCAATTTTCTTATATTAAGAGGTTTTGATAGATACATATCCATTCCAACTTTCAAAAATTTTTCTTCATCGCCCTCCAAAGAGTTTGCAGTCAAAGCTACGATTGTTATGTGAGATAAGTTTTTCTCTTTTTCGATTCGTCTTATATTTTTAGTAGCTTCCGTACCATTCATAATAGGCATATTTTCATCCATAAGGATTATATCATATTTGTTTGTTTTAAATTTTTCAATCGCTTCAAGCCCATTGTTTGCTATATCAAATGTAACTCCAATTTTTTTTAAAAGCACTTTCATAAATGCTTGATTTGCACTATTGTCCTCTACTAATAAAATATGATAATCAAATTTTATATTTTTTGTAGGTTTACTATTTCTATCTTCATCTTTTACTATTTTAGAACTCTTTTCAGCCGGTATCTCAAAATAAAATCTACTTCCCTTGTTTAGCTCGCTTTCTACTTTCAATTCCCCGCCCAACAACTGTATCAATCTATATGATATGGTAAGACCAAGACCTGTACCACCATATTT
Source organism: uncultured Sulfurospirillum sp. (assembly GCA_964493845.1). Classification (GTDB taxonomy): domain Bacteria; phylum Campylobacterota; class Campylobacteria; order Campylobacterales; family Sulfurospirillaceae; genus Sulfurospirillum_A. Next base: position 2,359 of record CAZBPU010000148.1, on the reverse strand, counting down.
TCTAGTAGTTGAGTTATCTGCTTGAGTAAAAGCTTGAAAAATAGTATCCAATTTATCCTTTGATATGCCAATTCCCTCATCTGTTACTTCAACAAAAAGCTTTTGATTTTTATCATCATAGCTTATATTTAACTCTATCTTTTTACCAGTAAGAGTAAACTTGATCGCATTACTTAGTAGATTTGCAATTACCTGCTTCAGTCTTGTTTCATCTGAAATTATGTTGTATTTTAAGTTTTCAGTATTGATTTTTAGCAATATATTTTTTTCACTAGCATAGCCACTAAAGAGTTCATGCACTACACAAATATTTTTTTGCGGATTAAAGACTGTTCTATCAATATTAAATTTACCTGCTTCTATCTTTGAAAAATCCAATATATCATTTATGATAGTAAGGAGATTTTGTCCTGATTTTTCTATGATATTTAAATGCTCTTTATCCTCTTTGGAAAAATTTTTACTTTGTAAAATTTGTATAAAACCAAACATTGCATTTAAAGGAGTTCTTATCTCATGACTCATATTTGCCAAAAATTCACTCTTTGCTTTTGTGCTTTTTTCTGCTCTATTTTTCTCCATAACGATTGATTTTTCATATTTTAAAAACATTTTTTCCATAATTTTTGATAATTTCAAGCTTATAAACAAACTCAAAAGAATAAAAATAATCGCAGTTAATAGGAATTGTTGTAATACTTTGTGAGTTATATTTTCTATTACCTCTTTTTTGTTTTTTTTAATTATCTTGTCAATTTTATTTGTATCTATTGTACTTATCATCAGTAGCTTTAAAGGTTTATAGTAAGTTGCAATTTTTATCATTTTATCACTCGATTTATCAATGTATATTTTATTTGTATCTGGTTTTGCAAGTTGAAATATCTTTTGGTTGCAGCATTGACTTTGCATTTTTGAACCACTTGTATATATTAGATGTCTATTTTCATCAAAGATACTCAGTGTAGAATACTTTGTTTTGTCTATTTTGGATACTATTTCCAAAAATCTTTTTTTCATCTCCTCTTTTATATTTTTATAATACAAAGCAGTTCCAACCATTAAATCTAACTTTTTGTAATACCTGGCATACCCCAATTTTTTACCCATAATGTTTGTATTTGGAATATAGTAATACCACTCTTGAAAGACTCTATCCGCTCTCTTTTTTTTTGAACCATCTATAAGATCTTGTATGATGTATTTACCTTTTATATCTTGATGATTCCACAGGTTTTTATCTTCAAGAGATGGTTTTATAGGTAGCAATACAACATTACCATTTTTATCATAAACAAAGTAGTAACCGCTTTTATCGCTAAAAAATCTAACTCTCCTCAATTCTTTTTTGATTTTCTCGATAATTTTCTCTTCTGGATAAGAATTATTGTTATTATAGATAGTATCAATTAAAATCATTGCAATATCTACTGAGATTTTTACCTCTCTTTTGTAAGAGTCTAAGATAACTCTATTCACATCATTACTGAGAGTCTTAAGAGTTGTGATATTTTTTTTGCTATTTTGAATTATTTCTTTTTTTATATTTTTTTCCAACTTTTGGGCTTTTTCATCAAAATATTTATTTATCCCATAAGAAGAAATTATTATCAAAATTATAGATATAGATAAAATTCCTAATACGGGTATCCATCTCATAAATTTAAGCAATTTTTGCTTATCTTTTATCATCTATTTTTCCTATATTTTACTAAAGTCTAATTCTATGCAAAAAAAATTAATCTGTCATTATCTTATCTATAAGTAAGTGTAACTTTTCATATCTATCTTGATAGTCCATAGCACTCTCTTTTATTGCATTTAACTCTATCTCTTTTGCTATCTCGGAGATTTCATTTAGTGTGAGATTTGCCGCGCTCCCTTTTATAGCATGAGCTGTTTTGAAAGTAGTCTCCATATCTCCGCTATCTATTGCTGTTTTAAGGATTTGTAAATTCTCTTTGGTACCCTCTAAAAATACTTCCAGTAGCATTTCAACATCTTCCAAATCAAAATCTAACTCTTGTGCTATCTTCTCTAAATCAATACTGTATTGCATTTAATCATCCCTTCTTTATCAACCCATAATCTTCATCTTCTAGTTTAAACTCTGGTAAGACTTAAATCCAGTTGTAAATATGAAGTAAAAGTAAACTATTAAGCTTTTATTTTTAAAATAGATACTCTCTATTTTTTTAAATCATAAAATATATTTTCAAAAAACATTTTTATCTCTTCATATTTTGATTTATTATGCTTTAAAAAAATCAAATTTGTCTTTTTTCTTGAGCTACTATACTATAAAGACAATTTTGATAAAACTATTTGAATGATATTATCATAATCATCTTTTCCTCGT
>CAZBPU010000147.1:0-4621 GCA_964493845.1 uncultured Sulfurospirillum sp. | reverse complement strand
AACTTGCAATGACAACTTTTGTTCCAGGAACACTGGGCAATGAAAAATCACATGCTGAAGTTACATTTAACATCCGCCCTATGGGTAAAAAACTAAACTTGGTTGCTCATGGATACTGTACAAAACATGGTATCTGGGAAAGTACTCCAGTAGTTGTAGAAGTTCAACAATAACAACAAATACAAAAGCCCCAAATATCGGGGCTTTTCTTCCTAAATTTAGCTCTTTTTAACACCTCTTTAGATATTATATTATTTATGACACAAACAGAACAGATAAGATTATTAAAACTATTATATCAGTATAGAGCTATGGGATTTGAGTATTTTAAAGAGTATAAACCACTCAATAGTAAAAATACACTACTGCCCAAAGATTTTTATTCATTAGAAAAAATAGTTAGTGATTGTCATTTGTGTAATCTAAGTAAGATAAGAAAAAATGTAGTTTTTGGAGAAGGAAATACAAATGCTAAGCTTATGTTTGTAGGTGAAGGCCCAAGAACTGGTGAAGATGAGAGAGGAAAAGTTTTTGTAGGACGTGCGGGTGATATTGTCACAAATATCATAGAAAAAGTACTAGGATTAAAAAGAGAAGCTGTTTATATAGCAAACATTATAAAATGTAGAACACCAGAAAATAGAGTTCCAACTATGGAAGAGGTGAGTACATGTAAGCCATATCTTATGCAACAAATAGATATGATAAAACCTGATGTTATAGTTGCGCTTGGTTCTACAAGTTTTCATCATTTAACAGGAGAGTACGATATCTCAATTTCTAGTGTTAGAGGTGAAGTTTTAACTCTTGGTGATGCTAAGCTGATACCTACTTTTTGTCCCTATTTTTTACTAAGAAACCCATCTTCAAAAAAAGAAGTTTTTCAAGATATGTTAAAGGTTAAGAGTCTATTATGAGAATTATTTTAGTTATATTTATTGCAGTTACAATGATGTTTGCAAAGAGTGATAAACTCTCGCATATACCACCAACAAAGAGTATCTTTATAAATCTAGATTCTTCTATATGTAATCTTGAATGTATGCAAAATCTTTTAGATAACGAACAGATATTTTCTTTTATAAGTTACTACAATGGCTCTATAGAAGAACTTGACTCTATGAGAAGTGAGTTTGCATACTACCAAAGAATTTTTAGAATTTTTGAAGATGAAAAGTTCTCTATAAGAGTAGCGATGTTAGTTCCACAAAAAAGTATAAGAAGATATGCCTCAACAACAGTAAACTCAGTTTTAGCCTATTTGGTTTCAAAGCAAAATAGTTTTGAAGTAAAAGTCTTTAACTCCAAAGATGAAAAAGAGACATCTATCTTAAGAGAATTAGAAAATATAAAAAAAGAAAATTTCAGATATGTTATTGCTCCTGTTACACAAAAAGGTGCAAAAATAATAGTAGAAAATAGTGAAGGTTTAGTTATATATATACCTACCGTGTACAAAGATAGTAAAGAGAATAATAACTCAAATATTATATTTGGTGGTATTAACTATGACAAACAGATAGATGAGCTTTTAAAGTATGCAAATGATAAAGTAGCTTATTTTTCAGATGGTAGTGAACTTAGTAAGTCATTGAACAGTTTACTAAAGTATAAAAATCCAAAAACTATTTACAATAAAAGTATAGATAGCTCTAGAATAAGTTTTAAACGTATGTTCAAAAATAATAAAAGGCTACAAAAAAGTTCTATTTTCATGAATACACCATTGGTAAAAACGAGTTTGATAGCTTCACAACTTAGAGTGTATGATATTGAGCCGTATGCATTGTTGTCAACACAGATAAACTACAATCCAATGCTTTTAACACTAACTCAATACCAAGATAGAAAAGATTTTTATATAGCAAATTCGATAGGTGATAGTACAGTTAATATGGTAGAATTAAATGCTTTATTTGGACATGATATTGTTTATGATTGGGTAAATTATTCTACTTCTGTAGGAATAGATTATTTTTATACACAATATTTTGTTCCAACAGCAAATAAAAACTTTAATGAAAACATAGTAGAAAATCAAGTTGAATATGATGTTTCTATCATGAGACCTAAACGTTATAAATTTGAAAAAGAGTTATTTTAAAAGATACTTTTGAAAAACTCTTTAGTTTCTTCATCAACTTTAGCAGGACGTCCATCTACTACAAAAACTAATACAGATGTCATTTCAAAAAGTTTTATGTCATCTATCCATATATTTTGTTTGAGTGTCAATGACGTGTTTTTCATGCTTATAATTTCATGTTTTACTTCTATCAAATCACCTAATTTCGCAGGTTTTTTAAAATCTGCTTCTAGTTTTTTGATGACAAAATGTCCACCATTCATAGCCGGTGATTTTCCTCTTTCAAAGAAAAGTTCACTTCTAGCACGTTCACAAAACTTTAGATAGTTTGCATGGTATACTATACCACCAGCATCTGTGTCATCATAATATACTCTAATCTTCATTGAAATCCTTATATGCTATAATAGTAAATGAAAACAACATACTACTATAATTCACCTATTGGAACAATAAAGTTTATCTGTGATAACGAGTTCTTGCTTGAGATGAAGTTTGTAGATGATACAGGTAAAAAGAGTACAAATTATCCGCAAATTGTATCTACATGTAAAGAGCAGTTAGATAAGTATTTTGAAGGAAAGCTCAAAGTATTTACTATACCACTAAAGCTTGAATCAGGAACTAAGTTTCAAAGAGAAGTTTGGAAAGCTTTACAGAGTATTCCTTATGGTGAGACTAGAAGTTATAAAGATATAGCAATACAAATTGGTAATCCTAAGGCTGTTAGAGCAGTTGGAGGAGCCAACAATAAAAACCCTATAGGTATAATTATTCCTTGTCATAGAGTTATTGGTAGTAGTGGAAAACTTGTGGGTTATGCGAGTGGATTAGATAAAAAAGAGATGTTGTTAAAACTTGAGGAGAAAAAGTGATAAAACCAAATCATATGGAAAAAGAGAAGATATATAAGACGAAAGATATCATACCAGCATTAAAGTATTATGGAAATAGTTTTGATAAAATAAAAACAAAACATCAAGAGCGTGCAAAGGCGATAATCCTCGGGTTTAGAGTTTTTAAATCTGGATTAAATGAAGAGCAACTTCGTCAGCATATAGATAAAAAGATAACAGATAGAGATATGACAACTCTACTTGAGTATAAAGAGATAAAAAGTATTCGTTCTTGGAGTGTATCTTCTAAGTTAAAAAAAGAAGAAAAAGAGTTAGAAGGTCTTAGGATATGGTGCATGAGATTAGGTTCTATTGCTCTTTTGGGTGATTTATCACAAAAAGATATCATAGAAATTGCAAATAAAACTGAAGATTTGGATTGTAGTGTACCAAAAGAGTTTTAAACTCTTTTGGTACTAGGTATTAGAGTTCTTTTGCGATATCAAGTCCAAAGCCTTTAAGGCCTATGAACTCTTTACCTTTAGATGTAGTAAGTAGTTCTATTTCTTCAATACCAAGTTTTTTAAGTATTTGAGCACCTATACCATACTCTTTTACCTCTTTTTTAGGTGAATTTTCATCATCTAAAAATATCAATACACCACCATTATTTTTCAAGTACTCTATAGCCTTTATCATTCCATTGAATTTTTCTGTATTTGTAAAAAGTTTTATATCTGACATGATATTGTGAAATTTTACTATTGATTTCTTTTTGATATCTCCAAATTGATATACAATATGATGGTTATCTTCATGGTCAACCATATCAATACGTCTAGCTTCTGTACCAAGAAATTCTGTTTTAGACTCAGCAATCTCACGTACTAGAGACTCATGTTGCATTCTGTACTCTACAATATCTGAGATATATACCATATTTAAATTATGCTTTTCACAAAACATATCCAAATCATCACGTCTGGCCATAGTGCCATCTTCTTTCATAACCTCACATATAACAGCAGATTCTGCTAGTCCAGCAAGACGACATATATCTATTGAGCCCTCAGTATGCCCAGTTCTTACCAATGAACCACCTTTTTTTGCTATAAGTGGAAATATATGCCCTGGACGGACAAGCTCATTTGCACTACTTGCACAATCTGCTAGGATTTTTATAGTCATATCCCTCTCAGCTGCTGAGATACCAGTTGTACACATTCTAGCGTCTACAGATACTGTAAAGGCTGTTTCATGTTGTGAGTCATTGTCTCTTACCATTGGTACTAGTTTTAGTCTCTGCGCTATTTTACTAGATACTGAGACGCATATAAGCCCTTTTGCTTCACTAGCCATAAAGTTCACTTTTTCAGGTGTTGAGAAAGTTGCTGGGTAAACTAAATCACCCTCGTTTTCACGGTCTTCATCATCACACATGACTACCATCTTGCCTTGTTTCATATCTTCTATAGCCTGTTTTACTCTTTCGATTGCTGACATAATTTTCCTAATTCTATAATTTTTATGTATTTTACTAAAAAACCCTTGACAAACAAATAAAAATCGACTATAATTTCACCTCACTTGCATATAGTAAGTATTTAAATGTCGCGGGATAGAGCAGTTTGGTAGCTCGTCGGGCTCATAACCCGAAGGTCGATGGTTCAAATCCGTCTCCCGCAACCAATTTTTTAAT
>CAZBPU010000146.1:0-4678 GCA_964493845.1 uncultured Sulfurospirillum sp. | reverse complement strand
AAAGATGCATCTACTTTGTCATTTGCACTTACATTTAAAACTCTACCAATTCCTAGTTGATGATCATCATCTTCACTACTAAAAGCTACTATATCCAAGTCATACGGAACACTAAGATCTCTTGCAACTCCATGTATACTCAAACAATCTCCACGATTTGCGGTCAATTCTATCTCGATTACATCATCATTTACAAGTTCATATTCACTAAATTCACGTCCCAAAATAAGCTCGCCTATACTATCATCTAAGACCATAATACCATCACCCATTTTTGGAAGTCCTATTTCCTCAGATGAACAAATCATACCACTTGAGTCAAGTCCACGAAGTTTTGCTTCTTTTATTTCCATACCATTAGGTAAAACTGCTCCAACTTTTGAGACTACTACATGTAAACCAGCTTTTACATTTTTTGCACCACAAACTATCTGTTTTGTTTCATCACCTAAATCAACTTCACAAACATTTAGTTTATCTGCATCAGGATGTTTTTTACATGTAAGAACTTTTCCTACTACTATATTTTTTGGAACTCTAATCTTATCTAAACTATCAACTTCAAGACCTATAGCATTTAATGTGCTACAAATATCTTCTGAAGTTATTCCTTTTAAGTTTATCCACTCATTTAACCATGTTCTTGTTAATATCATCTAAATTGCTCCAACAGTCTTAAATCGCCCTCAAACAAAGAACGTAAATCAGGTATTTTGTGTAGAAGCATTGCAAATCGCTCAACTCCAAGTCCAAAGGCATAACCACTAACATCTTCATAACCAACAGCTTTGAAAACGTTTTCATCAACATAACCACTTCCAAGTACTTCAAGCCAACCAGTATGAGAACATACTCTACAGCCATCTCCTTTACAGAAGATACAGCTTATATCTACTTCTGTACTTGGCTCTGTAAACGGAAAAAAAGATGGACGAAAACGTACTTCAACTTCACCGAACATATACTTTAAAAAATCTTCTAAAATATACTTTAGATTGGCAAATGAAACTTCACCACTCTTTCCAACAACAAGACCTTCTACTTGATGAAACATAGGAGTATGCGTTAAATCGTAATCTCTTCTAAAAACAGCCCCTGGACAAATCATACGAATTGGAGGTTTTTCTTTTAACATAGTTCTTATCTGAACTGGACTTGTATGAGTTCTTAAAAGCATACTATCTTCAAAATAAAAAGTATCTTGCATATCACGAGCAGGATGGTATTTTGGAAGATTTAGTGCTTCAAAATTATGAAAATCATCTTCTACTAAAGGACCCTCTTCAATAGAAAAATTCATACCAACAAAATACTCTATAATCTTATCCATTGTATCCATAACAGGGTGCAATGCCCCTGCTTCACTAGTCGCGTTAAATAGTGTCACATCAACACCATCTTTTTTCATCTCATAAGCTATCGCTTCAGATTCAAGTACAATTTTTTTATCACTCAATAGATTTAAAAAGTGCTCTTTATTAGTATTTAATTTTTGTGCAAAATCTTTTTTCTCTTCATTTGATATACTCTTCATTTTCGCAAATTGGCCTGCAAAATAACCTTTTTTACCGAACATAGAAACTCTCAATGCTTCTAACTCTTTTAAAGATTCACAAGCTATAATCTGCTTTTCCATCTCTTTCAATTGTAATGCCTTATAATAATTTTTATCTATTTTATTAAAAAGTTGATTATAAAACGGTTAAGTGGTACAATAATAAAAAATATAGGAGAACAAATGACAATATTTACAAAAATAATAAACGGTGAAATACCATGCAATAAAGTACTTGAAAATGATGATTTTTTGGCATTTCATGATATAAATCCAAAAGCACCTATTCATATACTTATCATACCTAAAGTTGAAGTTGAAAACTTTCAACAAGTAAGTCCTGAAATCATGGCTGGACTTACTTCATTTACTCAAGAAGTAGCAACTTTTTTAGGTTTAGATAAAAGTGGTTATAGATTGATTACAAACAATGGAAGTAATGGAGGACAAGAGGTTATGCACCTTCATTTTCACCTTTTAGGTGGAGCAAAACTAAGCTGGAGCCACCTTAGTGATAGTGACTCCAAAAACTTTATTTAGTATTTAACCAATTTTCAAAATACTCTAACTGTTTCAAGGTAGAACACGTTGCTGTTCCACCTTGAGAATCTCTAGCATTCATAGAAGACTCTAGTTGTAATGTACTTATAATATCTTCTTTTATAGAAGATTCAAACTTTTGAAGAGCTTCTAGATTTAACTCACTTATATCTTTTTTGTTCTCTTGTGCAAATGCCACAACTTCACCTGTAAGTTTATAAGCATCTCTAAATGTATATCCACAATTTTCAGTAAGATAATCTGCTAAATCTGTAGCAGTTAAATGACCTTTTTTAGTGGCTTTAAGCATAGCTTTTTCATCTATCCTCATACCTTTTAATGCTTCACTCAAAATTTTGATAGAAATAGTTGCTGTCTTTACACTATCAAAAACACCCTCTTTATCTTCTTGCATATCTTTATTGTATGCAAGTGGTAAACCTTTTAAAACTGTTAACAATGCGATAAGATTTCCATTTACACGCCCAGTTTTCCCTCTTAATAACTCAGGTACATCAGGATTCTTTTTTTGAGGCATGATTGAACTACTTGTACTATACTCATCACTAAGCTCTACAAATCCAAACTCACTACTACTCCAAAGAATTATCTCTTCAGATAAACGTGAAATATGCATCATCATAGTCGAGATATTAAAAAGAATTTCTAATGCAAAATCTCTATCACTCACAGTGTCTAAACAGTTTATACTAACACTATCAAAACCTAAAAGTTTTGCCTCATACTCTCTATCTGTTTTATATGGAGTTCCAGCAAGTGCAGCACATCCAATAGGAGATATATTGTTTCTTTCGTATGAACTTTCAAGTCTCTCTATATCTCTTTTAAACATAGAAGCATAAGCCAACATATGATATGCAAAATTTATTGGTTGAGCGTGCTGAAGATGTGTCATACCAGGAAGAAGTGTTTTTGTATGTTTTGCAGAAATATTAAGTAAAACTCTTTGTAATTCTAAAAGAAGCTTTACTAAATCTCTATTACTTTTTAAAACATACATTCTAAAATCTAATGCTACTTGATCATTTCTACTTCTTGCAGTATGCATTCTTTTTGCATCATCGCCTATAAGAGCACTCAAACGGCTCTCTATTGACATATGTATATCTTCATCTTCTATATCAAACTTATACTCTCCATCTTCAATCTCATTTTGAATTACATATAAGCCATCTATAATTTTATTTTTTGCATTATCTGAAATAATATTTTGTTTTGAAAGCATTTTTACATGAGCAATCGAGCCTTCTATATCTTGAAGATAAAGCTCTTTATCAAACATTATTGAAGCATTAAACTCATCTAAGAGCTTTGCCTTTGGAGCAGTTGTTTTTCCTGAAGCAACTTTTGACAATACGAATCCTTTTACATAAAAGTGAGGGAGTCTAAACTCCCCCTATGAAAGTTATAACTTTGGTCCAGCACTTGAAAAGTCTGAATCTTCTGTTATATATTTTTTAAAGTTTTTAATAAACATCGCAGCTAACTCTTTTTTTGAAGCATCAAAAAGAGATTTATTTTTCCATGTATTTCTTGGATTCAACACAATAGTATCAACCCCATCTAGTTTTTTAGGAATACTAAGTCCAAAAGTTGCAGTTTTTTCAAACTCTTCATCTTCTATACTACCATCAAGTATAGCATTTATACATGCACGAGTTGCTTTTATACTCATACGAGTTCCTACACCATAAGGTCCACCAGTCCAACCTGTATTGACTAAATAAACATCAACACCATGTTCATCTATCTTCTCACCAAGAAGCTTTGCATATACTGTTGGATGAAGTGGTAAAAATGCCTCTCCAAAACATGAACTAAATGTAGCAACTGGTTCAGTTATACCTCTCTCAGTTCCAGCAACTTTTGCAGTATATCCACTCATAAAATAGTACATTGCTTGTTCTTTTGTAAGTCTACTAACAGGAGGTAGTACCCCAAAAGCATCTGCACTTAAAAATATAATTTTCTTTGGATGAGGAGCTTTGAGTGATTTTTTATGATTTGCAATATGTTCTATAGGGTAAGAAACTCTAGTGTTTTCAGTTTTACTTCCATCATTATAATCCACTCTACCATCTTCATCAATTACCACATTTTCTAAAAGTGCATTTCTCTTGATAGCCCCAAATATTTCTGGTTCACTTTGAGCATCAAGTCCAATACATTTTGCATAGCAACCACCTTCAAAATTAAACACACCTTTATCATCCCAACCATGCTCATCATCACCAATTAATCTTCTTTTAGGATCAGTTGAAAGTGTTGTTTTTCCAGTTCCTGAAAGACCAAAGAACAGAGCTGTATCTTTGTTTTCTCCAACATTTGCAGAACAATGCATAGAAAGTTTACCTTCAAGTGGTAACCAATAGTTCATCATTGAAAAAATCCCTTTTTTCATCTCTCCACCATACCAAGTTCCACCAATAATAGCTATATTTTCTTCTATATTAAACATAACAAACACATCAGAATGTAAACCATGCTTTTCATAATCTTCATTGCTTAATTTTCCAGCATTATACATAGTAAACTCAGGTTTAAAAGTTTCTAAATCCTCTT
>CAZBPU010000145.1:0-4743 GCA_964493845.1 uncultured Sulfurospirillum sp. | reverse complement strand
TACACTAAAAGTTTTGAATCAAATTAAAGAGTATTATATAGGATTAAATAGATGAATAAAATATTGATTACAGTACTACTATGCATTATAAATTTATATGCAGAAGATATTTATGCAACATTTAATGTAGAAGCTCAAAAGAGTGCAAATTTAGCATTTAATACAGGTGGAATTATTAAAAGTGTTAATGTTGATATATCTGATAAAGTTAAAAAAGATGATATCTTAGTACTTTTAAATGATAGAGATTTAAAAAGTGCCTTAAAAATAGCAAATGCAAATTTAAAAAAAGCACAAGTTGTTTTCAAATATGCAAAATTAGAGTTAGATAGACAAAAAAAGCTAAAAAATCTTATAGATAAATCAAGTTTTGAAAAGTATGAATCAGCTTATGAATCAGCAAGTGTAAATATAGAGTTGATGAAAGCAAATATAGCATATAAAGAAGCACTGCTAGATAAAACAATACTTAGAGCACCATTTGATGGTGTTATATATGATAAAAATGTTGAAAAGGGTGATGTTGTAAGTGGAGGTATTATAAAAACTGTTTTAAAGATACAGAGTCAATATAAAAGAAAATTGATTTTAGAGTTTGATCAGAAGTATTGGAAAGATGTAAAAATAGGGGATATTTTTGAATATAACATAGAAGGTAGTCAAGCTAAATATAGTGGTAAAATATCAAAGATTTATCCTGTTGTAAATAGTGCAAACAGAAAGATAAAAGCAGAAGTAAAAGCAAAAAATATGCCAGTTGGACTTTTTGGAAATGGTTATATAAAAATAGCCAAGTTAAAGTAGTGATTTATGTATAAATTTGCTATCAATAGACCTATAGCATCACTTATGTATGTGATGACTCTTGTTATATTTGGGTATATGAGCTTCAAGTCTATGCCCTCTGCACTTTTCCCTAATATAGATTTTCCAATAGTAACAATTAAAACTGTATATCCAGGAGCAGAGCCTACTACTATAGAATCGCAAGTTACAGAAAAGATAGAAGAAGCGGTATCACGAATAGGTGGTGTTGATAGAATTACATCGACAAGTAGTGATGGTGTTAGTGTGGTTATAGTTAAGTTTTTTCTTGAACGTAATATAGATGAAGCAACAAATGATGTTCGAGATAAAGTTTCAGCTGTATCTTTACCTACTAATGCAAAAACCCCATTAGTTAGTAAGTTAGATATTGGTGGAGCATCTGTTATCAATGTGTTTTTAGCTGTTAATAAAGGAAGTATTAAAAACTTGATGCTTTTTTCAGATGAAAAAGCAAAACCACTGCTTCAAAAGATAAATGGTGTTGGAGCAATTAATATAATAGGATATAAAGATAGAGAGATTAAGATACTACCAGATGAGGAAAAGCTAAATAAGTTTGGGATTACTATATCTGAATTAAATTCTATCGTGTCAAGAGAAAATGTAAAGATAGGTGGAGGTAAATTAGTTACTTCAACCAAAGAATATATTTTAAAAACTAAAGCAGATGCTCTTAGTATCGATGAGTTAAAAAATATAATTATTAAAAATGATATAAAATTAAAAGATATTGCTCAAGTAAAAGACTCTTTGAGTGATGCAAAAAGCTACGCCTCTTTCAATGGGAAAGAAGGAATTATGTTAGAGGTACAAAAAATCTCAGGAACAAATACTTTAGATATTATCAACCGTGTAAAACAGACTATACCTGAGCTTAAAAAATTAGCAGGTGATAGGTTTGAAGTTAAAACTCTCCAAGATACTTCACCTTTTATAGTTAACTCTTTGAAAGATGTTGAGTTTGATTTGATTTATGGTGCTTTTCTAGCAGTTATTATTATATTTGTTTTTTTAAGAAACTTTACTATTACAATTGTCTCAGCACTCTCTATACCTGTATCTATTTTAGGAACTATAGCTTTGATGAACTATATGGGATATGATCTTAATAAGATGACACTTATTGGTTTGACACTCTCTATAGGGATTATCATAGATGATGCCATTGTTATTTTGGAAAACATATATAAAAAAATGGAAGCAGGTATGAGTAAATTTGAGGCTGCTTTAGAAGGTACAAAAGAGATGGCGTTTGCTATTCTTGCAATATCAGCTATGCTTTTAGCAGTATTTGTTCCAGTAGCAAATATGACAGGTATTGTAGGTAAATTTTTTGAAAGTTTTGCAATGACTGTGGGCTTTGCTATCATTATATCTTTTACTATTGCTATGACTTTTATGCCAAGTTTGAGTGCTCGTGTTTTGCATAAGGGAGAGAGCCGTTTTTATAATATCACAGAGTCTATTTTTAAGTTTATTGAAAAAATTTATGAAGTGATTTTAAAGATAGTATTGAGGTTTAAAGTTTCAACACTTATCTTGGTAATAGCAATTTTTATTGGAAGTTTGAGTCTGTTTCCAAAAATAGGTATGGATTTTATACCTAAAGAGGATAAGTCTGAATTTGAAGTAAAGTTAAAAGCTGAGGCTGGAATCTCACTTGAGCAAATGATAAAAGAGTCAAAAAAGATAGAAAATGAGATTAAAAAAGATAAAAATGTACTTTTTACAACTCTAAGTGTAGGTTATAATAGTGTAAAAGAGAAAAATAAATCTCTAATTTATGTAAAACTTGTAGAAAAGGATAAAAGAAGTATAAACCAAGAACAAGTTATACAAAACACAAGAGATAGGCTAAAGCAGTTTAAAAGTAAGGATTTATATATCACTGCAGCAGCAATTCCTGCTATAAAAGGAGCAGGTGTTTCTGTACCTTATCAGATAGTTTTAAAATCTGATTCTATTGAAGATTTAAAAAAATCAACAAAAAAACTTATAGATTATCTTTCTAAAAAGAGAGGTTTTGTTGATATTGATACTAATTTAGATGAGGGTAAGCCACAGATAGATATAAATATAAATAGAGTTGCTGCAAATAGATTAGGGATAAGTGCTGCACAAATAGCGAGTGCAATTTCAGTAGCATTTTCAAGTGATTTGGAAATTTCATATTTTGAAGAGAATGGAAAGCAGTACAATATAACACTTAGAGTAAGTGACAAACAAAGAATGAGTATAGAAGATATAAAAAAGATAGAACTAAGAGCTAAAAATGGAGAGTTAGTTTATCTAAATGGTGTAGTCTCTTTTAGTAAAACATCATCTTTAGCTTCTATTTATCACTTTGATAGACAAAGACAAGTCTCTATTTATGCAGATCTTTTTGGACTTGATTTAGGTGGTGCAGTTGACTACACAAAAGATGGTATAAATAAGATTTTAGAACCAAGTGTTTCATATAAGTTTACAGGTTTTGCAGATGAGATGGTAAAAACTGGAAAAGCTTTTGTGAGTGCTATAGGACTCTCTTTAATCTTAATGTTTATTATATTGGCCATTTTGTATGAATCATTGATACAGCCTGTTATTATCATGGTATCACTTCCTCTTAGTATCATTGGAGTTATGATTGCTCTTTTTATAACTCATCAGCAATTTAGTCTGTTTGTAATGATAGGTTTTATGTTGCTTATGGGAATGGTTGGTAAAAATGCAGTTTTATTAGTTGATTTTGCAAATCATGCTGTTAAAAATGGTAAGAGTAGTGATGAGGCACTTATAGAAGCTGGAGAGAA
The DNA here is from genome assembly GCA_964493845.1 of uncultured Sulfurospirillum sp. Taxonomy (GTDB): domain Bacteria; phylum Campylobacterota; class Campylobacteria; order Campylobacterales; family Sulfurospirillaceae; genus Sulfurospirillum_A. The sequence goes on along the minus strand of CAZBPU010000145.1, from coordinate 1,120 downwards.
GAGGTTAAGACCAATTTTAATGACTACAATCGCTATGGTTTTTGCTATGCTTCCATTAGCTTTGAGTGTAAGCTTAGGGAGTGAAACAAAAGCACCAATGGCAATATCTGTTATAGGTGGACTTATCAGCTCTATGGTTTTAACACTTTTAGTAGTGCCAGTTATATACAAGCTAATATACCCAATAGATAAATGGCTTAAAAAATTTTATGAGAAAGAAGAGATTAAATGAAAAGAGTCTATATTTAGATATAGTAAATAATTTTTTTGATAATGACTCTGCTAGTAAAAAAAGGGAGGCAGTATTGCTTCAAAAAATGTTAATAGATAGACAAGTTGTACATTTAAAAGAAGCTCAAGATATCAATATAGAGTTGGCACTTTTTAAAAGTTTATGTATTTAGGTGGTGGAGTAATAAGTAAAATACTTATTTTAATTAAGGAATAGATTTTGAATTTAGAAGTAACGGTGATTTTTCTTTTAACACTTTTACCTATCATGGCAAGTCCTGGACCAGCTAATATACTTTATGCTGCTTCAGGTAGCTCTTTTGGAGTTAAAAAAACGATTCCTTTTTGGCTTGCTACAAATATAACGAGTGTTTTTCAAACTTTAGCAGTCGGATTTGGTTTAAATTTTATCATGCAAACACATCCTGAAGTTCTTGTATTTATAAGATATCTTGGTATTTTGTTTCTATTTTATTTGGCATATAAGTTTTTTAAAATGTCTGTTGATACACAAAGCTCGACAACACCGCTTACTTTTAAAGATGGAGTAATAATCGAAGCGTTAAATGCAAAGTATCTTATTATACCTTCTATTATGTTCTCACAATTTTATAACCCAAGTGAAGGCTACACAAAGATAGTTTTATTATCATTTTTACTTTTGTCAATTACTCTAATATCTAGTATGATGTGGATTTTAGGTGAAAATACACTTTCCTCTTTTGTATCAGATGAAAAAATGCAAAAATACCAAGGTATGTTTTTTGGTTCACTGCTTTTTTATTATTGCAGCTTGGTTAGGTATAAATTGAATTTAAGTCATAAAATTTGATGTATTTAACATATAAAGAGTATATGAAAAAAAAGTATGGGGAAGCTCTGTACTCTA
>CAZBPU010000144.1:0-4758 GCA_964493845.1 uncultured Sulfurospirillum sp. | reverse complement strand
ATGTATAAAGTTGCTTTTGATAAAGATGCTGAAAAAGAATTTTTAAAGCTCGATAATCAAGCACAAAAACTTATTGCTTCCAAAGTTATAGATTTGCAAAATGGAAACTTTTCAAAAGACAAACATCTTCAAGGAAAACACAAAGGAAAGTTTAGAAAAAGAGCAGGTAATTACAGAATAATCTATTTAAAAGAAAATGATTTTTTAGTTATTACTGTCATTAGAGTTGCTCATAGAAAAGAAGCATACTAGCTTATAACAAGACAGAGCAGAGAATGCACTGAACGTGTCTGTCCCCGCATTTAGTCTTAAATAAATCTAGTTCATATTATTTTATCTAAATTATTAATTAATTAGTACCTAGTTTTTAGTGGACATTCCATATCAGCATAAACTATATATTACTTCAATAAAAATCTATCTAATGCAAATGTAATAGTAAATTTAATTAAACAACTTTTATCACATAATTTTGATTTATGTGATGATTGGGTATAATCTTTCAAAATATACATATAGGATTGATGATGATACTTATAGCAGGACCTTGTGTCATAGAAGGCAGAGAAAAGTTGTTTTCGGTAGCAAAACAGCTTATGAAATATCATAAAGATGAAACAATAGATTTTTATTTTAAATCGAGTTTTGATAAAGCAAATAGAACAAGTTTAGATAGCTTTAGGGGCCCTGGTATAGATGAGGGTTTAAAGCTTCTTGATGAGGTAAAAAAAGAGTTTGGATTTCAGATATTGACAGATATTCATGTTCCAACACAAGCAGAGCCAGTAGCACAAGTGGCAGATGTTTTACAGATTCCTGCTTTTTTATGTCGTCAAACTGATTTGCTTGTAGAAGCTGCAAAAACAGATGCAGTTGTAAACATAAAAAAAGGTCAGTTTTTAAATCCAGCAGATATGAGATACTCAGTAAAAAAAGTACTAGAGACTCGTGGCGTTATGGAAGAGGGCAAAGAAGTAGCTCGAGCTAACAAGGTTTGGTTGACTGAAAGAGGTAGTACTTTTGGTTATGGTAATTTAGTAGTAGACATGAGAAGTTTTATGATTATGAATGAGTTTGCACCTGTGGTTTTTGATGCAACACACTCTGTGCAGATGCCAGGTATGGCAGGAGGAACAAGTGGAGGGAAAAGAGAGTTTGTAGCACCACTCTCACGCGCGGCTGCTGCTATTGGTGTAGATGGCTTTTTCTTTGAAACACATGATAACCCTTGTGAAGCACTTTGTGATGGACCAAATATGCTTGATTTACAAGCACTTGGCAAAACTATAGAAGATATAAAAGCTATACAAAATAGTTTAAAATAAAAATATAGTATAATAATAAAAAATTAAGGGATGAAGTATGAATGTAATAGAAGGCAAACTTTCACTTGATGGAAGTGAAAAAATAGCAATAATAAATGCAAGATTTAACCATATCATAACAGACAGATTGGTTGAGGGAGCAAAAGACTCTTTTTTAAGACATGGTGGAAATGAAAAAAATCTTGACTTGGTTTTAGTTCCAGGGGCATTTGAGATACCTTTGGCACTTGATAAAGTTTTAGCAAGTGGTAAGTATGACGCAGTTTGCTGTGTTGGTGCGGTTATAAGAGGAAGTACTCCACATTTTGATTATATATCTGCTGAGGCTACTAAGGGAGTTGCTAGTTGTGCATTGAAGTATCAAAAACCAGTAGTTTTTGGTGTTCTTACAACTGATACTATAGAGCAAGCAATAGAGAGAGCAGGAAGTAAAGCTGGAAACAAAGGCTTTGAAGTTATGACAGGACTTATCGAGATGATAAGTTTGTACAAAGGACTATAAGTGGCAACAAGACATCAAGTAAGAGAGAGTATAGTAGGGCTTTTATACGCTAGTGATATTGGTAATGATGGTATCGATAAGTTTGCAGATGAGCTTTTTGAAGAGAAGAAGATAAGAAATAAACAATTAGAGTTTGCAAAAGATCTATATAGCGGGATAAAGATAAATCTTGAGAGTGTTGATGAAGAAATAAATAACTATTTAAAAGAGTGGAATTTAAGTGAAATAGGAAACATTGAAAGAGCTATACTAAGGCTTGCTACTTATGAGATTTTACATAGCGACCTTGATGATGTAGTCGTTATAAATGAAGCGATAGAGTTAGCTAAAAAGCTTTGTAACGATACAAGTCCAAAGTTTATCAATGGTGTCTTAGATGCTATCATGAAGAATAAAGAGGCAAAATAGTGAAACTTTGTGTTGCTCTTGATTTACCAACATCTAAAGAAAACTTGGATTTAGCAAAGTTAATTAAGAGTGAAGATATTTGGTTAAAAATAGGACTTCGTTCGTATATACGAGATGGAAAACCACTTTTAGAAGAGTTAAAAGCTATAAATCCAAACTTTAAACTATTTTTAGATTTGAAAGTTTATGATATCCCTAACACTATGGCTGATGCAGCTGAATCTATGGCAGCACTTGGAGTAGATATGTTCAATGTTCACGCTTCAAGTGGTAAAAAAGCTATGAGTATGGTGATGGATAGGCTCAGTAGTATTGATAACCCTCCAATAGTTTTAGCTGTAACTGCTTTAACTAGTTTTGATGAGCCATCATTTGTAGATATATATGGTGAGAGTATAGATAAAAAAGCTTCTTCTTTTGCAAAAGATGCTTATGAAAGTGGTTTAAATGGTGTGGTTTGCTCTGTTTTTGAGAGTAACCTTATAAAAAATAGCACAACTGAAAACTTTTTGACTTTGACACCTGGTATTCGTCCTTTTGGTGAAGATGCAGGTGATCAAAAAAGAGTGGCAGATTTAAAAACTGCAAAGAGTGAAAAATCTGATTTTATAGTAGTGGGTCGTCCAATCTATCAATCAAATGACCCTTTGGGAGTTACTAAGAGGATATTAAAAAATATTTAGGAGAAACGTATGAAGAAATTGACGCTGATTTTAGGTTTAGTTATAGTAGGTTTGGTTGTATTTGTAGCAACAATGGATTTAAATAAATATAAGCCAAAAATAGAACAAGCAGTGTATGATGCTTCAGGATATGAAATGAAGATAAATGGAGATATCTCAACTTCTTTTTCTCCAATTGGGATAAGTATTGCAGACGTAAGTGTAGCAGTGCCAAACAAAAAACCTTTTGCAATATTTAAGGGTTTTGATGTTGCTTTGGAGCTTATGCCTCTTTTAAAGAGTGAAGTAAAAGTTAATTATGTGATTTTATCAAACCTTGATTTAAATATACATCAGATGAAAAATGGTAAAACCAATTATGATGTAGCAACAAAAACTAAAAAAGCTAAAACAGATTCAAAAACTAAAAACGAAGACTCAAAAGAAGAGACAGCATTGCCTTTAGTAAATGTTACAGAAGTAAGACTAGATAATGCAAACATAACATATATAGATGATGTATCAAATAGTAAAGCAAGTGTAAAAAATATAAATATAACTATCAATGATATTAGTTTAGATTCTGCAAAAGAAAAATTAAAAAGTATAGCTTTAAGAGGTGATGTTAAGATAAAACAGATAACTTATGACAAATATAACATCTATGATATGACTTTAAACTTTGACTTAAAAGATGCAGTAGCGAGTTTAAATAGTATGAAATATACTATATTTGATTCAGAGGCGACTGCGAAAGCTAGAGTAGATATGAGTGGAAAAACTCCTAAAGTATCTATTGAGAAAACAATACCTAATTTGAAATTAGAAAGTTTTTCAAAAGCAGTATTAGAAAAAGATTTGTTAAAAGGCATAGTAACAGCAAAAGTCAATCTTTCATTTACAGGTGCTAATGAGTTAAGTGCTAAGAAAACTGCAAAAGGTAGTATCCTTTTAGATGGCAAAGATGTTGGTGTCAATGGTTATGATATAGATAAGATAATAAAGAGTTATAATGCACTAAAAAGTGGAGATTTGAAAAAAGCTGGAGCATCATTTTTAAGCTCAGCTCTTGATAATGCTTCAAAAGGTAAAGGTGCATTTGACAACTTAAAAGGTGGAACAACAGCTATTAACCGATTACATGTAAAGATTGATATAGCAAAAAGTGTTGCAACACTAAGCGATGTAGCAATCGCAACAATGAACAATAGAGTAGCAGTAAAAGGTAGTATAAATATAATCAATGAGAGATTAAAAGGTGTTAGAGTAGCTATACTTGATAAAAAAGGGTGTGCTAGTTACTCACAAGGTATCTCTGGCTCATTATCAAATCCAAAAGGACAATCTTTAGCTTCAAAAGATAAAGTGTCTGTAGAGCAAGTTCAAGAAGTGGTAAATATGGTTTCATCATTTTTTGGTAAGAAAAAAGAGAAAAAAGTAGCGAAAAAAACTAATGAAAACTGTAAGCCTTTTTATACAGGAGTTGTTAAACACCCATAAGGAATATTTATTGCTTTTTTGAGATAACTCAATCAAAGGAGTAAATATGAAAATCTTGGGTAAAGTTGAGATGATAGCTATGCTAAAAGAAAAAATACTAGAGAGTAGTTCTTCTAGTAAAGATAAGGCAAAAAAGCTAAAAAAACTTCTTGAAAAGCTTACAAAAGGCTCTGATGTAAGTTATATATAAAATAATTTGCCTAAAATTCATATTTTAAGCAGATTATTATTTTTAAATGCTATAATTTCGGTCTACTTTTTAAGTATGTGGACAGGTGGGTGAGTTGGCTTAAACCACATCCCTGCTAAGGATGCGTAGGAGTAATCCTACCGAGAGTTCGAATCTCTCCCTGTCCGCCAT
>CAZBPU010000143.1:0-4765 GCA_964493845.1 uncultured Sulfurospirillum sp. | reverse complement strand
AACAACTAATTTCATTTATCCTCTTCATATAATTTTCTCTAATTTTAGCATAAATCAACTTCTAATCCTGATAACGCAGCACCTAAAGAACCAACCAACTGAGGTGAAATCGGAGATATTACATTTTTCTCCAATTTTTTAGCTAAAAGATGTCTTAAAAAAGGATTTAATGCCCCTCCTCCAGTAAAAACAATATACTCACTTTTACTTGCAAATTTTCTAGCCATGGAAGAGAGTCTTGAAGCAATAGATTCATGGACTCCATAAGCTATATTGGCTGCACTCTCTTTTTTTGCAATAAGAGATATAACTTCACTCTCAGCAAAAACAGCACACATACTTGAAATTACTAGCTCTTTATCTGCTTCGAAACCAATCTTTGAAAACTCCTCAAGATTTAATCCCATACGATTTGCTGCAATTTCCAGAAACTTACCCGTTCCTGCTGCACACTTATCATTCATCCTAAAATCGACAAAGCCTCCACTACTATCTAGCTTTATAACTTTACTATCTTGACCTCCTAAATCTATGACCATATCAGCCTTTGGTTCACTAAAAAAAGCCCCTTTTGCATGAGCCTTTATTTCGCTTATAACAGGACAAGAAAAACTCTCTTCTATCATTCGTCTACCATAACCAGTTGAAACTAACATTTCAACTGGTTTATTTTTTAAATACTCTTTTACTATATCATCTTGATTAACTATAGTTGGTATAACAGCACTATCTACTATATTTTTATCTCTGTCAATCCCAGTAATTTTAGTGTAAGTCGAACCTACATCTACTCCCCAATACATAACTATCTATTTTTAAAAGCTTGAGCTTTTTTCTTAAAAGTTAAACTTTCTAAAAATGCCTCAACTCTAGTTTTTATCTGCCCTATATCTTCAGGAGAATAATCAGACTCTATCAGCAAACAAGGGATTCCCTCTTTTTCTAATGCTTCAGTTACTAAATGTGACTCTACATTGTAAGTGTGGCAAAATGAAAGTGTATAGTAGATAACACCATCTGCTTTTCTATCTTTATTCATCTGCAAAATTTTATCAATTCTTGGAGTATTTGGAGTAAAACATGCACAATCAATCTCACTATATCTCTTCATAAGATTTGTCATAAGAGTATCTTCATCCTCAACTCCTTCTAACTCCACATTATCTTTATAATATCTATGTCCTATGCAAGACTCTTCATTTATAATGGCACCACCTGTTGTCTCTACCGCAGTATGTAATTTCCAATTTGGTGGAGCAAAAGGAGTTCCTAAAACCATAAGTCTAGGGGTATCTTTAGGAAATACACTTACTTTCTCTGCTACTCTTTTTTCTAACTCATCACAAAGCTCATTTACTTTTTTTGTATATCTTACTGGGTCATCTAAAAAGCCCATTTGAGTAACAAAAAGAGCATCTTTACCACTAATAGGTAGAACATCTGGATTCATACCACGAAGCGAATCTAATCTTAAAAGTGCTGCTCTTTTTTCATTTACTACTCTAGTTCCCTCTTTCATCTCTTCAAGACTTAGTTTTTTACCAGTTACCTCTTCAATATGCTCTTTAAACTCTACAATCTCTTCTTTCCAAGATTTCAAATCTTTTTCACGTTTCATATGAGGAATATTCATAACATGAACTGGATGATGTTTATCTAAAATTTCCCAAGTTTTTTTCTTTGCTTCACAAGTAGTTTCACCATAGATAAAATCTGAACTCTGAGTATATGCACAAGTACGTTGTAATTTAAAACCATGAGCAGATTTTATAAGTGGACAGATATTACGAGGTAGTTCAGTTTCAGCATCTGCAATAGTCGCTGGACTTCCTCCACACAAGCCATAACAAGCACCACCAGCACCAACAACTATCTCTTCTGGTACAAAAATACAAAACGTTCCAACTGCTGGTTTATTTTGAGCTCTTAGCTCATTTATCTCTGCAATTCTTTCGCCTTGAATTTCACTCATAAACCAATCAAAATACTTCATTCCCTCTGGTCTATTTTTTTGAGAAAAAAACTGATTTTGGTATGATTCTAGTCCCATCCCCATCATCTTTGCATGTTTTTCTACATCCAAACCTATACTTGATAACAACTCTTTATGTACTTCTACGCCCATAAATATATCCTTGCAATAAAAAATTATGCTGATTTTTTTGTTACATGTAGAGAAAGCGGAGTTAAAGTAGTATGCTTAATTCATGTGTATCTAGACCCTAGACCTAACAGCATTGACTGAAATTATAATATTTATAAGCTAAGTTTTAGTTTAAACGGTAAAATATTATTTACCGTTTAAATTCTTTTATTTTTGTCACTATATCTTCAAAATCCTTGCTATATGCAAAACATGCTCTTACACTACAAGCTTGGTAATCTTTATCTTCAGTAGCTTTTTTTACAATAAAAGGATAAAAAGACAAGTTTTTATCCTCTAGTAGTTTTTTAGTTGCTTTTAAACTAACATATCCTTTTTTATATGCCATATAGTTTCTTAATAACCATGCACTATTGCTTGGACTATTTGAAAGTGTAGATGAGTTTACTTGTAGAGTTTTTTTGGCTACATTTTGAAGCTCTAAATCTTCTGCTAAAATTGCAAGTCGTAGAAGGTTATCTATCATATTTGAGAGTGCACTTTTGTATGAGCTATCATATACTCCTGCAACACTTTGAAACTCATCATTGCTCATATACCAATTGCCATCTTTATAAAACTTTTCTACTGCCTCTTTATTTAGAGTCTTTGCAAGTTTTAGGTATTTTGGCTCCAAATTAGCATCATACGCTTTGAGCAGTGCTGAAATCAAAAACGAATAATCTTCAAAAAGTGCTTCTACTTTTGGTGACTTATCTATAAGTCTTTGATGATATAATTTACTGTTTATATATAACTTGTTCACTAAAGTGTCTAGATACCTTGTAGCTATCTCTTTTTTATCTGCATCATATAAAGCTGTTATAAACATTGCATTCCAAGAAGTCAATATCTTATAGTCAACAAAAGGATACTCTTTTGTCTCTCTCAAACTTTTCAATGCCTGCTTGATTTTATTAAGCTCTTTTGGTTTTGTTTTATTTGTCAAATATGGATTAGTTTGAGCATTTTCAAAATTACCAATTTTTGTTATATTAAAATACTCTAAAATTTCTTCTGTATTAGAAAAACCACTCTTTTTAAGATACTCTTTTGTCTGTTTATAATCAAAAACAAAGTAAGCACCCTCCTCTTTTTCATCTCCTACTTTAGAGTCAGCATCACTTGCACTAAAAAGTAAGCCATCTTTCTCAAAACGTATTTTTACAAACTCTACTATCTCGTCTATCTTCTCTTTATAAAACTTATCATCTGTTACTTTATAAGCTTTTGCATAAGCACTTAACATCTCAGCATTTGTATAAAGCATCTTTTCAAAGTGAGGAATCATCCAAGCTTCATCTACGCTATATCTGTAAAATCCACCTTCAATTTGATCATAAATCCCACCTTTTCCCATAGCTTTTAGCATTTGAGTTGCCATCTCTAATGCTTTTTTATCTTTAAAGGTTGAGTATATATCTAAAAGGGTCTCTATTGTTGAAGCGTGAGGAAATTTTGGAGCACCTCCTATACCATGATTTTCTTTATCATAAGATAGTTCAACCTCTTTTACAAACTTATCTACCAATCCCAACGAAAGTTCAACTTGCTTTTTGTTTGATGAGTGTTTATACTCTTTTAGTATACGTTCTATCTCTAGTGAACTTTGTTCGATTTTATCTCTATCTTTCACATAAACACTTTGAATTTTAAGTAGTAACTCTTTTATACCACTTCTACCATACTTTGGTTCATTTGGTATATAGGTTGCTGCAAAAAAAGCTTTTGCATTTGGTGTTAGTATGATTGTTAGTGGCCATCCACCTCCACGTTTGTTTAGCAACTGGTGGACATCTTGATAGTACTTATCTATATGTGGCTTCTCTTCTCTATCTACCTTTATAGAAATAAAATATTTATTGATAATCTTTGCAACTTCTTCGTTCTCAAAACTCTCTTTTTCCATAACATGGCACCAATGACAAGTAGAGTAACCTATAGATAAAAAGATAAGTTTATCTTCTTTTTTTGCCTTTTCAAAAGCCTCATCACCCCAAGCAAACCAATTTACCGGATTATGGGCATGTTGCTGTAGATATGGTGAATCTTCTTTAATTAGAGCATTTGTATATTTTTCTTCTGCATTTAAATTTGTAATCATAATAATGAATATTAATATAGTTTTCATTAGTAATGAATAAAATTTATTGTTTAATTTATTTATCATTAATTATAATAGCATTTTATTGTGTAGTTAATGTTAGTTTTATTATAAAATGTTATCATTATGGAAAGCATCTAACTCAAGGTTTGAGTTTGACATAATGTTGCATTATTTCTTACATGTAAACACTTCCCTGTCTTAATATTGCAAACTATTACAAACAAGGATATTACTATGTTAAGAAGAAACTTCTTAAAAACATCTGCACTAACTATAGGTGCTATTTCATTGGCTTCAACAGAACTACTTGCAGGAGAAAAAAGTAGGAAATTCAAAGTTGTTTTAGATTTTGATATAAAATATGACGAAAAAGAATTTCCAGCAAAACTATGGAATCCTCTTCCATTTAATGCTCCATATCAAAAAATAAAGTTTTTTAAATTTGATGGAAACTATGATGACTATAATATAAATACTAAAAATCCATACGATGCAAAAACACTCTACACTTCATG
>CAZBPU010000142.1:0-4765 GCA_964493845.1 uncultured Sulfurospirillum sp. | reverse complement strand
GCATGTGATTTTTCATTGCCCAGTGTTCCTGGAACAAAAGTTGTCATTGCAAGTTTAGTATCTCCATTGAAAAGAGTTATACTCTCAATATAATGATCAAAATCATCTGGATGAGTATATTCATTACCCATTTTTACTGTTACTGCAAGCATTTCACCTTTTTTTGCTTCTCCAGCAACTGTTATAAATGGCGAATGACGGTCAATCAAATCTTTTTTAGCTTCACGCTCTACTGTATCTATATCTACATACTTGTTAATCTTTGGCATATCTGCTCCTTAAATTGTTATAATTATATTTTACACTAATTAGGATTAAAATAGTCTTATTTAAAAAACTTAGATTAGTGTTGTTGGAACTTTATGAAAATCTAAACCTAATTTAGATTTATCTTCACAGCCTAAAGCCATAAGAACTACCTGTGTAGTTGAAAATACACTTAGTTCTATATCTCTACCAACACAACACTCTAAACTCTTTTGACGTGGTTCAAACATCACAAAACTTCTTGCATCATTAGTTACAACAAAATCAGCTGCATTATCAAAAGCATCTAACATGATTTTACCAGCTAACTTCTCTGCAAGCTCTTTTGAAGCACTTAGTATCTCATATCCATCACTATCATTTTGAGTTTCAAATGAGACTATATTTGCACCAACTAAAGTAAGAATACTATCATTTGTCTCTAAGTTTTGTGTTTTATTTCCATTGAAAACTGCTATATTAAATTTGTCAAATGGTTTTTCAACCATCTTTTGAAGTTTATCAAATCCTACTACGTCTCTTAAAATCTCATTTATATGTAAAACTTTTGTATCTATACAAAGTTCTAAATTATCTTTTTGTAGTTTTTGAAGAACTGCATTTTTTAAATTATTGTCTTCTAAAAGCATAATTTTTGCAACATTAAGTGATGTATAAGAACTATCTTCTACACATATCAAATCAGCTCCCTCACCTTTTGCAAGTGCTAAGTTATATGCACAATTATATAAAAAAGCTTCTTGATTCAGGGCTTTTCCTTCTGTTGCAATATCTGGTTTTGATTTTTCTAGCACTGGTGCTTCTATATCTAATCTACTTAACAATTCTTTTGCAGCAAGCACAAAAGAGTTTGCTCCATCTTTTTCTATAATATTATCAAACAGTCTATACATATCTACATTCCTCTACTTATATTTCTCTGTGCATCTACAAAAGCATCTGATATACTATCTTCATTTAAAATTTCATTTTTAAGATAAACTATCTTTCCTTCTAGCGAAGTATCTTGTGGATAAAGTTTGTTTGATATATTTACATGTAACCAAACTCCACTCTCTTTTTTTGATATTGCTTCGAGTATTTTCACTCTTCTTTCAGGGTATTTTTGTACCATATCGTATGCAAATGCAAAAAGTCCATCTCCTATAAAATCTTCTTCTAAATTAAGTATAGGTGAAGAGTAATGCTCTCTTATATAAGATTTATAAACCTTTCTATCACTAGCATCAACAAAAGCATCTAAAACATCAAATCTTTCACTGAAATCATCTTTATTTATGCATAAATCTTTTTGAGCTCTTCTAGCATTGAGAGGGTCAAGTTGTAACTCTTTTCCAAAAAACTCTTTTATATCTTCTATTTTTTGTGTAGTAAAAAGTGATTTACCATTTATCTTGATAGCAGCATTTTCTCCCGTTGGATACTCAAATACTTTTTCATCATCTTTGATAACAGCTAATAAATCAGCAACAGTTTTTTCACCATCTATTTTCACTACTACCTTCTTATAGTATGGAAGATAGTCAGTTTTACAATCAAATCTAAACACTTCAAGAACGAGTTTGCACTCCATGATAATTTCTCCTAAAAATTAGTAGATTACATTCTACTCTTTATTTACTTAAGCTATAATACAAAAAATAAATAAATAAAAGATGATAGAATGAACAAAGAAGAGTATCTAATTTCAAAATTTCAAAGTTCTAAAATAGGAGATGATGGTGCTGTAATAGGAGATTTGGTATACTCAAAAGATCTATTTTGTGAAAATATTCACTTTAAGCTTTCATGGATGAGTTTAAAGCAAATAGCTATAAAAAGTATGCTAGTCAATATATCAGATGCCATTGCTATGAATGCAAAACCAAAACAAGCTCTAATAGGCTTAGTCATTCCTTCAAATTTTTCTCTAAAACAGATACAAGAGTTATCTTCTGGTTTTAAAGAAGTATCAGACAAATACAGTATTGAAATCATAGGTGGAGATACAACTTCTGGGGATAGCCTTATGATATCTATTACAATTATCTCTCAAACAAAAAAACCAATTTATAGAAGTGGTATGAAAATAGGTAATTATATTGCTTATACAGGTCAAATAGGTAACTCAAAAAAAGGTTTAACAAAACTACTTAGAGGAGGTAAACTAAGCTCTAATAGTAGATTTATAACTCCTATATTAAAAGCAGATTTTTTTTATGAAGCTTCAAAATTCATAACAGCTGGGCTTGATATATCTGACGGATTATCAAAAGATTTATCAAGACTATGTAAAAGTAGTGGCAATCTAGGAATTAGATTTTTTAAGAAGCTATCTAAAGATGAATTGTGTAGTGGAGAAGAGTATGAAATGCTTTTTTCATTTGCCCCAAAAAATATGGCTAAGCTAAAGTCTTTATCTAAAAAATATAGAATAAAACTAAATATTATAGGTGTTACATGTAGAGGTACGTACAACTCTACATGTAAAGAAAACCACTTCTAAAGCTCTGAATAAATCAACTCTTTTAAATGCTCATATCCAAATCTTTGAAGTGGTTTACCATTTACAAAATAAGATGGCGTTTTATCTGCACCTACCACTTTTGCATCTGCTAAATCTTGTGCTATTATTTTATCTAACTCTGGGTCTTTCATATCTATGATAAGTCTATCTATATCGATTCCTAATTTAGGAAGAAACTGCCATAAAGCTTGTAAATTTGGCTGTCCATGACTGGCCCAATACCTCTGTGTTTCAAACATCATTTTAAGTGTTTCTTTAAACTTACCTTGTTTTCTTGCAGCTTCAAGCATTTTTACAACGTAATCTGAGCCATTATGATACGGAGCATAACGAAGAGTTAACCTAATATCTCCTTTATTATCATCCATAATCTTTGCAACTAAAGGCTCAAACTGTGCACATGTTTCACAAGCTGGGTCAAAAAACTCAACTAAATGTACTTTTGCATCTTTATTTCCAGTACTCCAAGAGTATGGTCTTTCTAATAAAAGATTATTCTCTTTTACTTTATTTGTTATTTCACTAGTTTCATAATTTTTATAAACATAACCACTAACCATAAAAAATAGGATTAATCCTACCATTGTAAAAATTATATATTTTTGTTCAGATTTCATACTAACTTCTCCTTTTTATCATATAAATTAAAATTGCAATCATACTAAATGCAATAAAAGACAACATTGGAATAGTGATGAAACCAAACCACTCTATATACTTAGTAGAACAAGGAACACCTTGAACACAGGGACTTGCACTTGGAGGTATTATCCCATAGTGTAGAAGATTATGATATAGACCAAAAAACCAACCTAAACCAATAAATGGAATAGCATATCTAAGTACACTTTTATCAAATGGCATCATTCCAACAATAAAAATAATCACTAAAGGATACATCGCAATTCTTTGATACCAACATAATGTACAAGGAATAAACTCCATAACCTCACTAAAAAACAGACTACCTAAAGTAGCAATTGTTGCAATAATCCAAGCAAAAAAGAGTAATGTCCAATTTGAATTAGATTTTTGATTTTCCGTCATCTTAACCCTTAAAATTATAATTCAAAATTATATTAATATATTATAAACATTTTATTAACAGTAGTTTTTATAAGTCCTTTTCCAAGGAAAATCCAGCCCAAGTTTGTGCTGTAGGCATAACTTCTAAAGTATTGACATTGACATGTTCAGGTAGTTTTGAAAGAGTAAATATAAGATTTGCTATATCTTCACCAACCAAAGGTTGCAATCCATCATAAATTGCATTGGCTTTTTTATCGTCACCTTTAAATCTTATATTTGAGAATTCAGTTTTTGAAAAACCTGGTTCTATGTTACTTACTCTAATATTAGTTCCTTTTAAATCATTTCTCAAATTTAAAGAAAATTGTTGAACAAATGCTTTTGTACTTCCGTATACATTTGCTCCTTCATATGGCCAACTTCCAGCGATTGAGCCAAGATTAAAGATATATCCACTTTTTCTTTTTACCATTGTTGGTAATACAGCTTTTGTTATATACATAAGCCCTTTTATATTTGTATCAATCATAACTTCCCAGTCATCTAACAAAGCATCTGGTGCTTTTTCTAAACCCAAAGCAAGTCCAGCACTATTGACTAATATATCTATATCTTTATACTCTGATGGTAAGTTTTCAATCTCCTTAAATACTTTTTCTTTGTCCCTAACATCAAGAGAAATTGTATGTATATCATAATTTTTAAGTTCATTTTTAAGCTCTTCTAATCTTTTCTCACGTCTTCCTATAGCTATTATTTTACATCCATCTTTTGCAAACATTTTTACAGTCTCTCTTCCAAAACCAGATGTTGCTCCTGTAACTAAAACAATTTTTCTCACATTTGCTCCTATTTTTATTTTATTGTATCAAATTTTACTAAATAAAATAAAAATTACGATAAAATTATATTAACTGACCTTACGCACTAATGACACCCTGAGCAAAAGAGTAAGCGTTTTAA
>CAZBPU010000141.1:0-4833 GCA_964493845.1 uncultured Sulfurospirillum sp. | reverse complement strand
ATTTTTTTATCTAGCAGTTCTGTCAAAGCTTTTTTGTAGTTTTTCTTACTAAGCCCAAAAAGCTCTTTTATAAGTTCTGGTTCACTTTTATAATTACACTCTAGTTTTCCACCATTAATCTTTAAAACTTTTTCTACTCTGTGGATTGCTGTCTCTTTATTTTCGTCTTTATTTCCTATTTTTTGGAGACAAATATCTAGTTTTTTATCTGGTCTTATTTTTTTGACATAAGCCTGTTTTTTCTGCCCTATCCAAATATCTTCAAAAATTTCATTGTGAAATATCATAGCTTCATATTTATTGTCTACTATAACTTTAAAACCTAATGGAGTTTTCTCTCTTATGATTATATTTACTTTTTGGTTTACTTCAAGCTCTTCAATATCGCTGTGGATAAACTCTTTAAACTTATGTGCTCCAAAAAGTCTATCGCTATCTTCATCAATACAGACTCTAAAAACAAACTTCATACCAACTTCTAGTGGAATTTTTTGGAATTTTTTTGGTACAAAAAGGTCTTTTTGTAAACCCCAATCTACAAATGCACCAAAACTTTCAACTCCAACTACCTCAAAGTATCCAAACTCTCCAAGCATCGCTTTTGGTCGCTCTGTTGTTGCTACGTATCTGTCCTCGGAGTCATTGTATATAAAAACCTCTATCTCATCATCGATATTCATATTTTCAGTTACATAAGCTTTTGGGAGAAGTACGTCATCTCCATCTTCAGCGAGTAGGTAAAATCCGTGGTCGCTATCTCTGTCTATTCGTAGGGTATTTACTACCCCTAATTCTATTGTTTTATTCATGTCTCTATTTTAACACAAATAACCTATGATATCAATTTTTTTTCAGGTTTACCTATATAATAACCTTGTATAAAATCAACTCCCATAGCTTCTAAGGCATCTAAAATTTCTTTATTTTCAACATATTCAGCTATCGTTTTTATATCTAAGTTTTGTGCAAAATAGACTATTGTTTGCACAATTTTACTTGAATTTTTATCAACTAAAATATTTTTTACTAAAGAAGCATCTATTTTCAAATAATCTACATTTAACTCTAATAAATGAGAAAAGTTTGAGTACCCTTTTCCAAAATCATCAATTGCAACTTTGCAACCAAATTTTTTAATATTTTTTATAAATCTATTAAGCTCATCATAGTTATCTATTTTATCATTTTCCAAAATTTCAAATACTACTCTATCACTACTAGCATAAGTACTTAATTTTTTAATTATAAAATCATATATAGTATGATCAGAAATATCAATTATAGAAAGATTAATAGAAAATTCAAACTCTTTATCTTTAAAAAATTCAAATGTTTTCTCTATCATAGTTTGTGTTATATTTGCATTTAATTTAGCTTTATATGCGATATCTAAAAACTCTATTGGTGTATGCACATTATTGTCATTATCAACTATTCTAACTAGAGCTTCATATTTTGTTATTTGTTTTAATTTTAAATCATAAATAGGTTGAAAATATGGTATTATTGTATCTCTTAACATAGCATTTTTAATCAATGCTATCCCATTAATATTTTTTATAATTATATTTTTTCTATCTAAAAAAGATTCATAAACTACTAAACTCTTTTTAGTATATTTTGCAGTTTTTAAAGCCATATCACTTTTTATAAGTAGATTTTTTTTAGTTGAAGCAACACCACAACTTAATCTAATAAAAATAGTATTATCTTTTATACTATATTCTTTTTCTTGTAAAGAGTTCATTATAATCTTAATTTTTTGTATAAACTCACTTTTTATTATCTCTTTTTTTGAGAGAATTGCAAACTCATCACTTGGAAGCTTATATATTTTAATATACTTTCCAACAGCTATTTTATGTAAAATATTTGCAACTTTTTGTAAAAAACTATCTCCAATTTCATGTCCGTATAAATCATTTATATCTTTAAAACTATCTATATTTAAAATTGCAAGATTATAAACATGCTCACTATTTATATTTTTTATATCATCTATTAAAGAGAGTCTATTTGGCAAACCTGTAAGTCTATCATACATCAAAGTTCTTTTTAACTCTGAAGTTTTTAAATCTACTTCTTTTTCTAAAATTTCATTCATTTTTTTAGATTTTTGTGCCAAATAATAAACTATACTTAAAAGCAGTATTAATAGAAGAAAATCATAAAAAGATGAATACAAAAAATATTTTATAAAATAATTATTTATGTTACTTTTAGGTAGTTTTATACTTATAATTCCTCTTATATCTCCAATATTATAATCATATGCTCTATCATATTTTTTTTGTATAAAAAATGGTGCTTTTTCTTTTTTATCATGGCACTTTAAGCACTTTCTTTCAATCTTTAAAACCTTTGAAAACTGGTAAAATTCACTATTTGTATCATCAAAGTTCTGTTTTTTATCACTGTTATTTTTAAAATACTCTATAGCTTTTAGTTCAGATTTATCAGCTTGATTTAGTGGATTTCTAGCTCTATCTGAGACACTTTTTATTTTTATATTTAAAATATTATCTTTAGAAAAAACTCTAGAAATTATACTTGAACTATATGCAGGCAAACCTAAAAATGTCTTTTCATTTAGCTCTATAACTTCATTAATATATAATTTTTGATAATAGTTTCTATGAGCTTCTGCATAAGAGCTAAGAACTTCAGCCTCTTTTTTCGCAAAATTATAAGCATTCTCTTTTGCACTTAAGTAATTAAAATAAACTATAAAGATAAAAGCTATAAGAAAAATAATTGGTATGAAATATAATATTTTTTGATTAAAAACTTTATTCATAAATAACCTTAATTTATATATTTAATATTTTGATTTATTATAGCAAATTTCATAGTTTTAAAGTTGATCCACCATTTTTTCATACGTTTCTACTATTTTATCAAACTCTTCTTGAACAATCTCAAGTTTGTTAAAACTATCTTCAATTATAGTTTCAGTCAAAGCTACCTCTTTATAAAGATCTACTAGTTTTCCACTATCACCACTAGATGAAATTTTAATTAACTCTTTCTGATTTATTTCAAGTTCTTCTTCTTTCTGTATGATAAAAGCTTCAAGTTTTTCAAGTTTTTTCTTTAAAGGTGAAGTCTCCTTGTTTCTTTGTGAAATCAGATACGCTCTTTGTTTTTTATCTAAATGTTGATTTGATTTTGAGACAGTTTTTACTTTTTTTTCTACACTCTCTTCTTCCCAACCAATCTTTTCTAAAAACTCATCATAACCTCTATCAAACAACTGTGCTCCATCTTTTCTAAAAATAATCAATCTATCAGCAACTGCACGAAGTAACTCTTCTGAGTGAGTTACGATAACAACTGCCCCTTTAAAGTTTTTTATTGCTTTTGTTAAAGAGTCTATAGAGTCCATATCAAGATGATTTGTAGGCTCATCAAGAAACAGTAGATTTACCTCATCAACTAAAATCTTACCTAACATAACTCTACTTTTTTCTCCACCTGAGAGTAAAGATACTTTTTTATCTGCACTATCCCCACTAAACATCATTGCCCCACAGATACTTCTAGCTCTACTCATAGAAACGGTAGCATTTACTCCATATATCTCATCAAAAACACTATTATTTAGATTTAGATGATTTATATTTGTCTGTCCAAAATGAGCGAAAGAGGTACTAATATGAAGAGCAACTTCGCCATTGGTAGGTTTTAGCTCATTTGCTAAAGTATTTAGAAGAGTTGATTTTCCTTTTCCATTTTTACCTATTATTGCTAGACATTCACCTTTTTTTAATACAAAAGATATATCTTTAAAAAGAGTCATCTCAGGTGTATACCCAAAACTAATCTCTTTTGCTTCAAGCAAAACTTTTGCTGGAGTCTCTTTATAATTAAAATCAAAATCAAGGGTAGCTTCACTTTGTATATCTTCAAGTCTCTCTATCTTCTCAAGCTGTTTTACTTTTGATTGTGCAAGTGCAGCAGTTGAAGCTCTTGTTTTGTTTTTTGCTATAAACTCTTCAAGCTCTTTTATCTTCTTGTCTTGTGAAGCTTTTGTCTTTACATGTAACTCGTCATTTGCATGAAGTTGTTCATAAAACTTATGAGTATTACCCTCTATAAGTCTAAGTTTTTTACGAACTATACCCATAGTATGAGTACAAACACTATCCATAAAGTCACGATTGTGCGTTATGAGAATCACTTCACCTTCAAAACTTTTTAAAAACAGTTTTAACCATCTAAGAGAAACAATATCCAGATAGTTAGTAGGCTCATCTAAAAGTAAAAGGTTTGGCTCAGTTACTAAAAGTTTAGCTAGATTTATACGTATCTGATACCCTCCTGAAAAGCTAAGTGGATTTTTGTCTAAATCCTCTTTTACAAAACCAAGTCCAAAAAGAATTTTCTCTACTTTATATACATCATATTTATTCTCCTCATCAAGAGCCAATGAAGCCTCGTCAAGAAGTGTATTTTCACTAAAACTAAGGTGCTGTTTTAGCGAGCCAATCTTATAGTTCTTAGGTATACTGACTTCACCACCATCAATATGCTCTTCGTCTAGTATGATTTTAAAAAGCGTAGATTTTCCACTACCATTTCGACCTACTAAACCTACACGATTTCGTGAATTTAGTTTAAAGTTTAGATTTGAAAAAAGCTCTTGTTTTGCAAAGCTTTTTGATATATTTGTAAGTTGTATCATGAAATTCTTTTTTTGTGGAATTATATCATTTTTAAAATAATTAAAAAACCAGCAGAGCTAATCAGTATCATTCCCATAAAAATATTAAACCAATTAAATCCAATAGTATCTCCAGATACAAAATAGAGTGTTTTTCTAACTCTATGATT
>CAZBPU010000140.1:0-4882 GCA_964493845.1 uncultured Sulfurospirillum sp. | reverse complement strand
CTATATGAAAAGAGTATGGAAGTCCCTCTGGTGTTGTCTGTGTTTTATGAGCTTTTAGTGCAAATGCTAAAGCTTTTTTATATATGTCTGTACTAAATAGTTCTTTACTCATTTTTATCTTTCTCCCTCTCATTATACAAATCTTCTAAATCAATCAAATAATTCATTAGTATTATTTTACTTTTTACACCCTCTTTATCAAATATTTTGTTATCTTGTGGTTTATCATTTGCTATGATTGTATTTATCATCTCTTTTAGCTCCATAATTTTAGAGTAATTAAGCTTGGAGTATAGTTTCGGTAGCTCTTCAAAAATCTCTAAAAATCTATTTGCATTATTTTCATTTATCTCTTTTAATGCTACACTTTTCATCAACTCTTTTAAAGCATATAAAAATGACTCACTAAGGTATGGATAAAACTTCATAAGTTCTTGTACAACTTCTATCATAGAGCTTATATAACTATTGTCATTCTCTTGTATAATAGAAGCAAAAGTATTCATCATATAAAATACTAACTTATCATCATCAAGTATATCATTTCCATCTACCTTTTTTATCTCTTCTATAAAAGTAGCTAAAAACCACTCAAGTCCATCATGATCTTCCTCTTGATACTTTTGTATTACATGAAGAGAGTTTATGAGAAGTCCAAATCTTCTAGCTAAATGTAGAGCTATCTTTTGATGTTCACTATTTTTTTCATCATAATAGTCTCTAAATTGAGCTAAAACTTGATTAAAATAATCAGGTACAAACTTCATAGGCTCACTATAAAGAGTTTTAAACAGATAGCCCTCAAACTGCATAGTTGCATCTTCTTTTTTATATGGATAATACTTTGCTCTTATAAAATCTTTAAAATCAAGTGCTTGATGATACATACTTTTTGCATACTTTATAAAAAGAGGTATCTCTAAAGTAGCACTAGCTTTAATTTTATCATCTATATTTTTTACTACTACATTATTTAACATATTTTGAAACTGCTCTTTTGCACTTGGTGCCTCAACGTTCTCATCTAGTTTCACATCTTCAAGATAGAGAAAAAATTCTGCTAGTTCTATATCATCTAAAGTTTTTAGATAAACCATAAGCATACTTATATTGTCATTTCCCAATAGTGAAATAAACTCATTAAACTCTTCACTACTTAAGGCTATAATCTCATCAACACTATTATTTGAAAAATCTACATCATCAAACTGTTTATTTTTTATCTTTAAATAGTTTGGTAATTTTTGTTGACTTTGAAAATATTCTATATTTAACTCATCTTTTTTAGGTAATACTACATTATTTAAGATAGTTCTATCTTCTAAGATGATATCTTCATGATTGATACCAAGTGTCACATACTTGCCATCCGTTTTTTTAAACATTATAGGTAACTCTACACTCATATCAAAAATATCCGCACTTACTGGGTATTCCCATCTTATAACTCCGCTATTGTTGCGTATGATACTACTATATGTACTTGGTACTTTTACTACACCTACATTTGCATTCCATAAACCCATCTTTATAAGATCTTGTTCTGTTTTAGCAGTTTTAAAAAATCTAATATAATCTTCTAAATCTACTTTGGAAAAATTTAATTTATCTTTTAATTCATCGCTTATATCAGGTAGTACTTTTTTACTGCTTTTTTGGAGTATTTTATCTGTATCAAGATCCCATATCTCATAATCTTTACTTTCTTTTGAAAGTTGAGCTAGATTACCCAAAAGTTCTATATTACTATACTCAAATGGTATTTTTAAACTATCACTATCTATATCATAAACACCTTTTAAGCCATTTTGATTAAAAACAACCATATATCCATATCTATAAGGGTTATCTACTCCATAATTACTTGGATAGATATATCTACCATCTTTAAATACAAAGTGCATTAAAATACCTGAACTATATAACCATACAACTTCACTTTTTGTTGGAATATTCTTAAGGTCATTTTGAGAATAATTTGTAATATATGATAACCTTTCAATCAAATACAAAGGATATGTATCTGAATCTAAAACTTCTTGTATATTTAGAGACTTAACATTTTTACAAAGTGCATCTGCTTCCTCTTGCGTAAGATAAAACTCTCCAAACTCTCCTTCGTAAATAACTTTACTTTTGATTGTTTTAAGTTTCTCTTTTATCTCATCAATTGAATTAAAACTTTGATCTACAAAATCTACCCAAAAAAGATATTTTTTGATAATCTCTCTTGCTTTATTTTTTAAAAATATATTTACCATTAATTTAAAAATCCTTTTTAAATTTTAAAAACCATAACTCTTTTATTACCACCCCAACAAACTAACTCAATTTTTGATGCAATAATTTTGTTCATAATCAAGGCAGATTTTTGATAAGCTAACCGTAGTTAACTTGAAAAAATCTAACACAGAGTATGGGCAAAAGTATTGCACCCTACGGGGAGTATTACAAGGGGCAATCTGCAAACATAAAAATTTTTGAATTAACCAGTTAGTCCTACAAATTTTTCTATTCACATCTTACCCCTTGTAATACTCTCAAACATTGAGTTAGTTTGTTGGGGTGGTAATAATCACTATACTGCGTATAACTATCTATATCAAAATTTCTCAGCCCTTTAGATATTAACTTATCTTCTGTTACTTGAAAAGTCTCAATATTATATATTTGACAAGCATTACATGAAGCTGTTTTTGTTCCTTTTGTTGTTATAGAATCTATATAATAATTACCATCTTTTGCTTTATATATACCTACTATTTCTCTCTCTGTTTCTTTTCTTTTATTTGCTTGATACTTATTTATTGGCTGTATTACTTGACCGATTTTATGATTGTTTCTTTTTAAGTAAATGGTACAAGAAAAGTATTGGTTTGAAGAACTAATATCAGAATTTACAAGCACTTTAAAAGGAATTGTCTCTTTCTTTAAATTATTTATAATAAAATATGCCTTCATATAATGATGTCTATTTTGTATAAAATTTTTCATATATATAGATGCTGATAACTCTCTATCTCCAAACTTTAAAATAACAGGTTGTCCAGGCATTGTATTAAAGAATTTATCTAACTTTTCTTTGAATTTTTGAGCAAGTTCTTTAGAAATAATCTGTTTTTTGTTAACCTCTTGCATTTTTTCTATTTTAGGATTACCAATATATCCACCAGAGTAAAATGGAGAATAAGCTTTAACAAGTTGCATAAAATTAACTTTAAATCTTTTTAAATCTTTTATATTTGCATTATTATAAATTCTTTCATGTGCCAAGTCTATCCCACTTTGTCTGCCCAACTCTAAGTCTCTATATATTGGATTTTTTGCATTAAGATAAAACACATCTTTAACAAGAGGAGCAAATTTATTGAGCTCAAATAGATACTGTATCCCATGCACATCAAGATTTGCAAAATCTTTTTGCTTAATACTTTTTGGATTATATTTATTGCTAGAAGCAAAAGCTTTTATGTAAAATGTATCTGTATCTAATACGACAGAAATAAGCTCTTGTGCATCATATAATGCTTTTAACTCATAAAGCTCTTTTTCTAAACTACTTTGCATATTAAAATCTATATTTAAGTGAATATCCTCTGCTTTTGCAAGTCTATCGTTATATGTTTTTTCTATACCACTTACTCCACTAAGATAAGTAAAATCTGTTTTTTTATTAATCTGTTTTTTATTATAGCCAATCACAGGAGTTAAAAAATCACTATATGGATATACTCTTTTTTCTCCACTCAAGACAAAAGAGAACTCTCTACTTATATCTACATCATTTAAAATAGTTTGTATTTTTGCTACATCATTCTCATTTAAATTATATAAAACAACTTTATACTTTTCACGTGGGTTTTTAAAATAACGTCTTAATACACTACTTATATCTATAGAAACTTGTTTCTTTATATTTTTCAAAAGTGCTCTTAGCCTCTTCTTAGTATAAGGTGTACCTAAAAAAGTAAGCTTATAAACTTTTTGAGAATATGTAACTATTACATTATCCTCTGTTATAATTTTTCCACGAACTTTTATATCATTACTATTGATTTTAAAATTTGTATTTGCATAAATTTGGCTTAGAAAAATTATACTAACAAAAAAAAATATTTTATTTATATTTAACATTGGTCAAAACTCCTAACATTCCAATCATCAAGTAGGAGACAACGGTAATTGAAAATCCATAATCAAAGAAATATAAAGGAAATGAAACAAATGGTAAATATCCAAAAATATTTACTATATTTAATACTAAAGATATTAATATAGTTATAGAAATTCCCACTATAAATAATTTATATTTTTTAATAACAATATTTTCTCTAATAATGAAATAAATTAGAAACAAGAAAAAGGCCACTATAAAAATAACAAAAACCATACCAAGCTCATTAATTATTAATAATAGACTTCCTAAATCTAAAGGGTTTTTTATAACTACTTTATCGGATGAATAAAGCCAACTTTGAAACCATGAAAGTCTATGTGGTGAAGTTAAAATAAAAACTATAATTGTAAGTACAATACCTAAAATACTTCCAAAAAAATATTTGTTAATACCACTGATATAAAACAATAAAAACATCAATAAGACTTCTAAAAGTAAAAATCCTCCATAGTCATGAAAAGAAAGACTTATAGCACCACTAATTAGCATAATACCCATTACACTAAAGTTAAGTTTTTTTATACTTAAAAAATCATGTAGATAGTTTATAAACCAAACAATGCCAAGTATAAAAAAGAGCATAGGATATATATGAATCCCACCTAAAACAATATAAAGTTTTTTTGCATCTATTAGAGGAACCATAGAATTTGGTAAAAAAACCATACTTATTAGCATAATAGTAGACAAACTAAATACTAGTAA